>JBBWVW010000161.1:0-3081 GCA_050256425.1 Arenicellales bacterium
GTCTGCACGAAATCGTGACGCATATCGGCAATAGTGCAGCCAAGCGCACTGTTGATACCGGGAAAACGCGGGATCAGAGCACTTTTCAGGCCCACTTCTTTGATCAGGGCGCCGGCATGTAATGCGCCGCCGCCACCAGAGGGCATGGCTGCGAAGTTCTTGGGGTCGAAGCCGCGCTCGATGGAAACCAGACGGATGGCTCCCGCCATCCTGGTATTGGCGACCCGGATGATGGCGTCCGCTGCCGCCATGACATCAAGCCCCAGCGGCGATCCGATGCGCATCTCGATGGCCGCCTTGGCCGCATCCACGTCCAGGCAATCGAGCTTGTCGCCCATCGGTTTGCTGGCGTTAATTCGACCCAGGACCACATTGGCATCGGTTACCGTCGGGCGGTCATTGCCCTGGCTGTAACACACCGGACCAGGGTTGGACCCTGCCGATTGGGGCCCTACCTGCAATAAGCCACCACGGTCGACCCAGGCAATGGAACCACCACCCGCGCCAATGGTAGTCATCTCGATCATCGGTGTGCGCACAGTCATGCCGAAATCGATGTTGGTTTGCGCGGCCAACGTGCTTTCACCCTCGACAACCAGCGAGACATCGAAGCTGGTGCCGCCCATGTCACAGGTGACAATGTTGTGAAACCCGGCCTCGCCGGCAATATAGGTGCTGGCGATGACGCCCGCTGCTGGACCGGAAAGTACCGTACGCACGGGAAAACGCTGGGCGGTATCCATCGTCATAACGCCACCGTTGGACTGTACGATCAGCACCTGACTCTTGAACCCGTTGACCTTAAGCGCATTTTCAAGCTTTGCCAGATAACTGCTGATGAGTGGCTGTAAATAGGCATTTAGCGCTGTCGTGGAGGTTCGTTCGAATTCCCGAATCTCCGGCAGGATATTCGATGACGCTTCGGCGTAGTTGTTGGGCCAGACCGAGCGAACCGCTTCCAGTGCCACCCGTTCATTTTCAGCATTGGCGTAGGAATTAATGAAGACGATACAGACGGACTCCGCACCACGGTCTAACAGATCTTTCGCCGCCTGTCTGGCCTCTTTTGGGTCAATCGCGGTATGTATAGTGCCATTCGCCAGCGTCCGCTCGTTGACTTCAACGCGCATATCACGCGGTACCACTGGATCGAACTGCCCCCACAGTCCCCAGGTCTGGGGTCGATCACGACGGCGCATTTCCAGAACGTCGCGAAAACCGCTGGTGGTGATAATGCCCGTGTGCGCACCCTTGCGTTCTAGTAATGCGTTGGTGCCGACGGTGGTGCCGTGAACTACGGTGGCGACTTCAGCCAAGTCTGTGACTATTTCACGGATTCCTTCGATACAACCCTTGGACTGATCTTCCATCGTCGATGACACTTTAGCCACTTCAGCGCGGCCGGCAGCCTGGTCGAGAACAAACACATCGGTAAACGTACCGCCGATGTCGACACCGACGATGTAGCGGGGGGATTGATCATTCATTGTCCGGCGGCTTTTCTTAATTCGCTGGTCTTTTCCATATCTTGAACGCCATCGGTGGTAATAGCGACTGCGTAGTCCCGTGCAGCGCCACCGACACTGACGTAACCATGCGCCACGTCACGAACAACGGCTTCTGGATCGCGCTCCATGGCCGCACCGTAACCGCCACCCCCCGGTGTTTCTAGATGCAGTCGCTGGCCTTTTATGATCTTGATGCCGACCATCTTTGAGACCAGCGGCGGCACGTGCATACCGTCAACCTGCTCGTAGGTAAAGACGTTCAACGCCCCGGCTTGGCCCTGGGCGACACCAGGCGGCCCAAACTTTCCGCGTTCACCGAACAGAAATACATCGGCATGGTCTTCCAGCAGTTCGATCTGGTATATCGCTCCAAGTCCACCCCGGTGGCGCCCGGGGCCGCCACTGTCGGGGCGCAAGGCCCATTGGGTAAACATCACGGGATAGGCGGCTTCGAGTATTTCCACCGGTGGAATGGTCGCCGTCGAAATTGGCGCGTTGCCATGGTTCAGGCCGTCGCCTTCCGGGTGGCCGCCGTGGCCACCCCCGAAAAAACTGAACATGACCCAACGGCTGCCGTCCTTGCGGTGCCCAGCCAGGGACAGCGCATTAATAGTGCCATAGGCGCAGCCGTTGACTCGTTCCGGCGCCACGTTAGCGATAGCACAGAACACGACATCAATCACCCGCAAAATAGTTTCCGTGTAACCGCCAACCGGTTTTGGTGCCCTGACGCTCAGCAACGACTCTTCGGGGATGATAATTTCGATCGGCTCCAGAACTCCGGCATTGGCCGGCACATCAGTGAACAGGTGCTTGATGGCCACATATACGGAAGCCACTGCCGTCGATAATGCAATATTCACCGGCCCGGCACAGGCCGTGGCGGTGCGAGAGAAATCGAGAATCATCCGATCGCCCTTGACCGTCAGATCCAGGGCGATTTTCAGGGGTTTATCAACAATGCCGTCGTTATCAAGAAAGTCTTCCGCCGTATAGGTGCCATCTGGCAGATCGGCAATGTTGGCGGCCATCAGTTGGGCGGCACGGGTCTGAAGTTCGCCGAGCACACTATCAACTGTGGCATCCCCGTATTCATCGAGCAGTGTTGCGAGGCGCCGGGTACCGAGGTCCAGAGCATTGATCTGCCCGTTGAGATCACCATACAGACTGCCAGGCAGGCGTGAATTAGCCTTCAGGATGTCGATGATGTCCTGGTGCAAATCGCCTTTGGAAAACAGTTTCACCGGCGGGATCAGCATGCCTTCCTGGAAGCTTTCAGTAGCAACCGGGTTGTAGTTGCCTGGTACATTGCCGCCGACGTCGTGCCAGTGGCCGACCGAAGCCAGGTAGCAAAACACCTTGTTGTCACGGAAGAATGGCCGCACCAATTTGAAATCAGAAAGGTGTGTACCACCGTCGTAGGGATCGTTAAAAATATAGACGTCCCCATCGGCTAGATCACCGTCACCTGCAGCCTTGTCGATCACTGCCTTGACCGCGAACGACATGGCACCGACGAAAATCGGTAGGCCAGACTTACCCTGTATCAGAGTTTTTCCGGTCTCGGCGTGAT
>JBBWVW010000162.1:0-11284 GCA_050256425.1 Arenicellales bacterium
GCCTGGGAAGATCTGAAAATAATTTGACAAACAGGTATCCAACGGGTCGCGCGCGCAATGCACCACGGTTGCGTCAGGAAACAATAACGCCGCAAACCCGACATGAAGAAAGTTCTGCGGCATCTTGTCGATAACCCGCACACTGCCCGGGGCTCGCGATTCAAGTGCCCCAAGATACTCAGATGCCATGGCCTGCAGTTTCTCTGCAGGCATACCAGCGAGACACTCTGGCCAGGGCTTTTCATTAGAGCGCGCGACATTGCGGGCAATTCGCGCCAGATCACGCAACTCGCCGGCCGTGCCCACATCGGGGTGGGCGCACAGAACCTGCTCAAGCAAAGTGGTACCCGAGCGGGGCATACCCACTATAAACAGTGGCTGCGTTTTTGAACTTCCCTTTTGGGATAATGTCTTCATTAACTCAGGGGAAAACCACTCAATCAGGCGATCAAACTGTCGATCCACCTCGCCAGCATCAAACTGCAGCTCGCGCCGGCGCAGGGCATTGCCCTTGTCATAATGAAAAAAAGCCTGGTCGTAGTCTTTGCAATCATCCAGCGCTTTTCCCAGCGCGAAGTGCACATAAAGTGTCTGCGATGGATTCATCTGTCGACGCTTGAGCGCCAAGCGCATCTGTCGGATATCCGGATCGTCGACACTCGTGAAATGCCGTGCTCGGGCGATATTCAGCCAGGGTTCGCCGAATAGTGGCTCCTCCTTGGTAAGTTCTTGAAAAATCTGCCGGGCATCAGCCTCCTCACCAAGGGACGCCAGCACCTGGCCAAGGCTGTTACGCGCACTCGGGTTTTTCGGCTCAACTTGCAGAAGCTGCCGATAAAGATCCCGGGCCGAATCAAGATCACGTAACTGGTAAGCGCTGTCGGCAGATGCTGCCAGCAGTTCGAAAGCGCCAGGATGGGTAACCTCAGCCTGCTGATACAAGGCATGGGCCTCTTCGAGACGGTCCCAGGCTTGTAACGCGCGCCCCAGCGCAAGCCACAAGGCAAGCTCTCCTGGGTGATCCCGACACGCCCGGCGCAGGGTGTCCTCAGCCTCAGGGGTTTGCCCCTGGGCATCCTGCAGCCGCGCCAGGGAGATAATCAGGTCGGGGTTGGCAGGCGAGTGCGCCAGAGCACTGACGAAACCAGCCTGGGCTGCTTCGAGATCGCCAGCCATGGCCGCCGCCTCTGCCGCTCCGGCCTGCGCCCGCAGGTTGTCAGGCTCGATTGCCTGCGCCTGGGTGAATGCCTCCCGCGCCTTACTCCCCTGGCCGGCCAGCAGAAAAGCACCGCCCAGGCGAATCCACCCCATTGCCAGGCCTGGAGAGAGATCGATACCGACGCGGTACTCGCGAATTGCATTATCGGCACGGCCCTGCCCCAGCAGGGCATCCGCCAGGGCAAAATGCACATCAGGATCCTGTGGGATTGCCTTGGCGACTTTTTTAAAGTGGCCTGCCGCACGGACGAAATCCCGCTGCTCCAGAGCCCGGACACCCTTTTGCCAGGTTTTCTGGAGGTGCCCGCTATCGACGTTACTTGAGCTCAAGGTCCGCTGTACCTGGCGAATTGTAAATTACATAAACCACGGTTGGCCGGTCAGAGCTAACATTGGTAGGCCAAATGGCGATCTTTAAGAAAAGTGTACTGCGATCGGACATCTAACAACAGAGCAGGGTCCAGTTCCAAATGCCTGAAGTCTTCATCATGTGTTGCAAAATACTGCGCCGGCTGATCATCATCTATCCACGGCGGGCAGAAAAGTGAACCCCCATAGTCTGCACCAGCGCGGTTCAGACTTAAAAGGTAGACCTGATTTTCCATCGCCCGGGTGATAACAAAACTGTGCCAGCTGGAAAACGACTCATCTCGAAAATATGCCCCGCAATGCAGTAATAAATTAACATCATGATCCACCGCCAGCGCGCGGCTCAGCTCCGGGATGCGGATGTCGTAGCAGATGATCGGGGCAATGCGCCAACCTTTAAGATCGACAAAGACAATGCGCTGACCTGCCTGAAAAAAATCCTTCTCGGTTGACGCACCATAGTGACAAAGATACATCTTGTCATAACACTCAACCACCTGGCCCGCGCCGTCGATAATAAGCTGGCTGATGGCGAAGCCCCGCTTTGTTGATCGGGCCATGCCGAAAACCACCATCGCCCCGCTCTCTTGAGCGAGCTGGGAAAATGCCTGGGTAGAAGGGCCATCCATGGGCTCGGCGAGCGTGTTCAGTTGCGTAAAAGCGCCGGCGGAGTACTCCATCGTGCACAACTCCGGCAACACGATAAGATCAACCGTATCGGTGCCATCAAGGTATTTACGAATCCGATCGCATAGCGCCCGCACGTGCGCATCACGATCCGACGCGGCCTGAACGGGTGGGACGCTGACCTGGCAGGCCAGCACTGTGAGTGCGCCGGTGTTTTGGGACAGCATTCTGGTCACGGGTAACGCAAACAACTGGCCGGCAGTTTATCCTATTGGCTCAAGCTACCCAGAACGCCTTTTCCAGATCGTCAAAATCAGAAGCCGGCCCTTCGAACTTGTTGCGGCCCAGTTCCAGCACATACACGTAGTCGGATATGTGCAGCGCATGTCTGATCTCCTGGTCAACCAAAAGGATGGTGAGGTTCTCCTGTTCAGTCAACATGATCAGCATCTCGTACACTTCCTCAGAGAGCATCTTCGACAGCCCCGCGGTAGGCTCGTCCACCAGTAGCATGCGCGGTTCCGCCATCAATGTACGGCTGATTTCGACCATTCGCTGCTGGCCGCCAGAGAGTTCGCCGGTAATCTGTTTGCGCTTTTCCTTCAACACAGGAAAACGTTCGTAGTTCGCTTCCATTTTTTGGGCAATCTTCTTTTTATCGCGCTTGAAAGTCCAGCCGCCAAGCTCCAGATTTTCCTCGACAGACATATCCTTGAAGATACCCGGCTGCTGAGGAATGTAGGCGAGGCCCTTGAGAATCCGCTGGTGCGTGGGTACATCGATGATGTCCTCGCCTTCCAATAGAACCTGTCCGCCGTTCGGACGGAGGAACCCGAACACAGCTTTGAGCGCGGTTGACTTACCCACCCCGTTGGCGCCAAGAATCGCGGTGATCTGACCCTTTCGCGCCTTGACGTTAAGGTCCTGAAGGATATTAAGATCCTTGTAGTAGCCCACATACAGGTCGCGCAACTCAAGAACCACATCCGTGGAGTTATCACTCATTGCGCTTCCTGCGCCCCGTCGTTCTGACCGGCACCCGAGCGATCTTCCGTCGTGCCCAGATAGGCCTCAATGACCCCCGGGTCGTTCTTGACCTGCTCCGGAGTGCCGTCAGCAATCAGATCGCCGTAGTTAAGGACCAGCAGCCGTTCACACAAGGCAAAGATCGAATCCATCTGGTGGCTGATGATGATCATCGCCTTGCCGCGGGCATTAAACCGGCGGATGTACTCGTAGATCACCTCCATCAACTTGGGGTGTACGCCGGCAAAAGGCTCATCGAGAATAATAATATCCGGATCCAGCATCAGCAGGCGCCCCAGTTCGAGCAGTTTCTGCTGGCCACCGGAAAGCGCCCGGGCATATTCGTTGCGCAAGTGCTCCATCGTAAGGAACTCGAGTACTTCGAGTGCCTGGTCCTTGACTTCATTTCCGGTGTGCTTCTTGCCAAGCGCCAATGCCGGCACATAGAGGTTTTCCAGCACGGTCATTCGCCTGAAGGAGCGGGTCACCTGAAAAGTGCGACCCAGCCCGGTCTTGGCGACCTCAAACGGCGGTAACTGGTCAATGCGCTTGCCGTTCAGGTACACGGTGCCACTGTTAGGCTTGACCGCCCCATCCAGCACGTTCGTCAGCGTGGTCTTGCCCGCGCCGTTGGGACCAATCAGGCCGATCATCTCAGCGCCTTTAATCTCAAAGGAGACATCCTTCAGCACGTGGTTACCACCAAATCTCTTGTTCAGTCGGGAGACTTCCAGTTTGATCATGACGATCCTCCCTGTCCGCCGGGCGCAGTGCCCACACCGTCGCCGGACTCACTTGGCTTTCGCCGGACCACTGTTTCAGCCGCCACATGACCGCGGCTGAAGTAGTCAATTACCGGCACCAGCAAACCGTTGCGGGCAAAACGCACCGTCAGCATCAATACCGCGCCGAAGAACACCAGCCGCCACAGCGTCATGTCAATCTCGACACCGCCAATGGTAAAGCTGGTACGGAGCATTTCCAGCGTAAATTCAATCAGGATCGCGCCGATTGCCGCGGCGATAAAGTTCTCCACCCCGGCAATCACTGCCATCGCCACCACCAGACCCATCTGCAGGATCATGAGATTGTTCGGTGTAATGATAGTGACATAGTGTGCCTGCACCGCCCCCGCGCTCGCGGCCATCATAGAGGTAATGACAAAAACCAGGATCTTGTAGCGGGTGGTGTTAACACCAAGCGCAGCGGCAGCGTCCTGGTCTTCGCGCAACGCGCGCACAAAAAGGCCGAAACGCGACCGTGACAACCAGTAAAGAATGGCAAGACACCCCAGCAGCAAAAAGAACATGACAAAATAAGGTGGAATCTTGTCAGTCTTGCCAAAGAAATGGCCGGCAATGGTGATGCCGTTTTCAAACAGGCCGGGCAGTTCGATTCCAGCCTGACCCCGGGTAATCTGAATCTCGGCGCTGATGGTGGCGCGAAGGATCTCGGAGAAACCCAGGGTGAAAAGCGCCAGGTAAGCAGCCCGCAGGGGCAACACCAGCAAGCCAATAAGCAGGCCGAAGATACCGCCTACCAGCGTACCGAGAATCACCCCAAGCCAGACTGGCATCGGGGAAACCGTGACTGTGCCATCCCATTTTTCCATTGCCTGCGCCAGGCAATCCTGAGTGAGTGTGGTCGAGGTCACCCCGATCGGGTTCTTGATAATCAGGTAATTGCTGCCCAGCGCAAACTCGGTGCAGATGCCAGTGGGCTCGGGCGAGATGAAAAAATAATGACAAAAAAGCGCAGCGGTATACGCGCCCAGCCCCATGAAAGCCATATGGCCGAAGGAGAATTGGCCGGCATACCCTGCCAGCATCGACCAGCTCGACGCCAGAATGGCGTAGAAAAAGCCAACGATGCAGATATGCATGATGTAATCGTAGTTGCCAGCCGTATAGACAAAGGGAAAGGCGAAAAAAAACGCCAAAAGGACGATACCCATCGCGTGGGGCACATGTCGTTTGCTCAAAACTTGCCGTGCGCCCCGCTCGCGAATTTACGACCAAAAAGGCCCATGGGCCGCAATAACAACATCAGAACAAGAATCATCATGCCGTAGGCCGGAATATAACTGGAGGCTTTCTGCGGGTTCGGCACGCAACCGGTTCCCGCCGCTTCCACCAACCCCACGAGGATGCCTCCGACAAAAGCCCCGGGCAGTGAACCCAGCCCTCCCAGCACGACGATCACGAACGAGCGCATCTCGGGAATCTGCCCAACAATCGGCAGCCACGAAAATGCCTGTACCAATACGGCACCCGAAAGCGCAGCGACCATAGAGCCCAGGGCAAAAGCCAGCATATTCATCCGGTTGGGGTTGATCCCGGCAATGGCTGCGGCATCGCGATCCTGGCTGACCGCGCGCAACCCCTTGCCAGTCCAGGTGCGGTGCAGGAAATAAAGCAGTGCCAACAACACCATGATCGAAAGAATGGCGGCAACAAATCGCGGGTTGGAGATCGACACTGTGTCGAACAGTTCCATGTTGCCCCGGCTGGTCTTGATCAACCAGGGATCGGAACTATCGGGCAGCCGGATACGGGGAAAGTCAAAAAACCGCTTAACTTTGACCGGGTTGAACCCTGCGAGAGCTGCCACCAGATAGGTCAGCGTGAACGAGAGGCCAAAAGTGACCAGGATGCCGTATTCGACCGGCCGCTCCACCCGGTTGTCGTACATGGGTGTCAAAAAAAGTCGTTCGAATGTTGCGCCCAAAGCAAATGTAAACGCACAGGCGCCAAGCACACCGATCAGCGGATGGGCGCCCGGCAACCAGACTACGACAATGTGGTAAACCAGCATGCCGCCGATCATATAGAAGGCGCCGTGGGCAAAACTCACGATACCCAGGATGGAAAAGATCAGCGTCAGTCCCAGCGCCATCAGGCCGTAGATAATGCCAATGATCAATCCGTTGGTAATCTGCGAGGCGACAAACGAACCGTTGGAGACACAGTTATTCTCCGGGTCCGCATTGGCAAAGGCCACAGCAATAATGCCGATCACTACCAGTGACGATAGTGCGATCATCGCCCGACTGATTTCGGGACTCTTCCACCACAACGGAACCAGGCCGACCGGGCCAAACGCAGCACCGATCACTGAACCGCCCAGTGTGGCGTTAGAGGTATCCAGATCCTTGCGCAGGTAAATCCGACGGGTGATGATGCCGCCGGTCACCCCCCAGAAGATCAACCAGAGAACGGTCCACCAGAAAATACTTGAATACTGCATTGCTTAAATCGGTGTCAACTAAAGCGGTGCGAACCCGTTACCGGGTCCGAAAAAAAGCCAGCGGGACGGACAATACGCCCGCCCCGCTGCTGTTACCGCTCAGAGTTGGTGATCAGTGACCGACGTAGATCGCTTCACCGGTTTTGTACACGTCTGGATAGACGATCGTCATGGTGTTGGAGGGCTCACCCTCTTTCTGATACTGCACCATCGTGATGGCCGGATCAGGCCACTGGTGCCACCACTCGTCGCCCTTGCCGTCTACCGAAGGATCTTTCTTCGTGCCATAGGGGAAGTAGATGCGACCCAGAGTGCCTTCATGGCTGATGTTCTCCAGCGCTTCAACAATAGCGTCGCCATCGGTAGAACCAGCCTCGTTGATAGCCTGGGCAATCACGCCGATGGAGTCATAAGCTTCCAAGGCATAACTTTCCACACCGGTTTTGCCGGTCTGCGCCTTGTAATCGTTGGCCATTTTCAGCGCACTTTCGTTGTACATGGTTTCTGGTACACCAATACGCGCCATAAAGGAGAAGTTGCCATCAGGCACGTTTTCCCAAAAGGCCTTACTCTCAAGGCCAGATTGGTTGGCATGGAACATCATGTCCTGCGGGCCGACACCAGCGTCCGCCGCCTGCTGGGCGTAGTTGAAGCCAGCCTCACCCGTCAGCAGCACGATCAAGTAATCAGGATTCTCTGCTTTCACGCGCTCCACGATGCCTGCGAAATCCTGGGTGCCAATATCCACACCAAATGTGGTGCTGCTGATACCCTTGGAGGCTAAGCCCTTTTCGCACTCTGCAGCCGCCGGGATGCCGTAATCGGTATTTTCCGTGACGATCACAACTTTCTTGACTCCAGGTGCCTGGGCAGCAAACTTCCAGATCACGCCAGAGGCCCAGGAACTGAGCGGGGCAATACGGAAGATGTATTTCTGCTTATCGCCGGTGATGGTGTCATTCCAAGTCTCGGCAAACACCACTGGAATACCCCGATCATTGGCAATGTCTTTACCAGCGACACCAACGGAACTGTGATAACCGCCGCCCACGGCGACGACGCCATCCTGGGTGATGAGTTTTTCCATCAGGGCGCGTGCTTTTTCGGGCAGGCCTTCAGTGTCGGCAATGACTACGTCGATGTCACAGCCCAATACGCCGCCGGCGGCGTTGATGTCACGCTCGGCCAGCAGCATGGCTACTCGCATGGCCTCACCGCCAGTCACCGAACCTGGTGCTGACAACGGCGCGAGGCCACCGATCTTGATTGGGCACTCCACTGCCAGAGCCGGGCCACTCAGCGCCAGTAGGCTTGCAAGACCTGTTACCAGCCCTGCAGCCGCTTTCCATTTCTGTACTTTTTCCATTCTGATCCTCCTTGGGTTTTGTTGGTATCCGCTACCGGCACCGACGCTACGCAACAGACATACTGCCACTACGTGGCGCTTTATAAGGCGCACGCGGTGTGCGTCGAGCATTGAGCGGGCACCAGTTGATTCTGTTACATATTGAGTCTTGAGGTCAACTTGAGTCTTGAGGTCAACCGCGTTCATTGCTGCATTAGGGAACATTCATTTTGCGGGAACCCAGCCCTGAATACGTGGGCAAAGCCCGTTTATCAGTAGGCTCCAGTCGCTTTGTCCAGGGGGAATCAGTCCGAACCGACCTGTGCGCCTCGAACGAGGTCGGGTAAACTCGCGCTGAGTTTCATAGCCTTCGGGGCTTTATGTCAGATTCTTCCAAAGCCGCTTTGCCCACCAGCGGTGCGCCGGACCGCAGTATCCGCCAATGGCTGCGTGATAACCGCATTGACGAGATAGAAGCGGTCATCCCGGACATGACCGGCATCGCCCGGGGCAAACTGATTCCGGCCCACAAGTACAGTGAAGAGATCGGTATGCGCCTTCCCGAGGCGATCTTTTTGCAAACCGTCACCGGCGAATACCCCGAAGACCAAAGCGCAGTGGACCCTGCCGATAAGGACATCTTCCTAAAACCTGATCTTGATACCTTCCGGCTTGTCCCATGGGCTCAGGAACCTACGGCGCTGGTAATACACGACTGCTTCTATGCCGATGGCAGCCCGGTCGAGATGTCGCCGCGTTACGTGCTGCAAAAAGTCATCAACGCCTACCGTGAACACGGCTGGGAGCCCGTGGTTGCACCGGAACTGGAGTTCTACCTGATCAAGCCGAACCCGGACGCCGACTACCCGTTAGAGCCTCCGGTGGGCCGCTCGGGCCGTGCCGAATCCGGGCGCCAGTCCTTCTCGATCGACGCGGTCAACGAATTTGATCCCTTGTTCGAGGATCTGTACGATTACTGCGAGAGCCTGGGTATCGCGCTTGAGACTCTCAACCACGAGGCCGGAGCTGCGCAGATGGAGATCAACCTGCTGCATGGTGATCCGCTAGCAATCGCCGACCAGGCCTTTTTATTCAAGCGCACCATGCGCGAGACCGCGCTACGGCACAAAATGTATGCCTCTTTTATGGCCAAGCCTATGGAAAAAGAGCCTGGCAGTGCAATGCATATACACCAGAGCGTGATCTCCCATGACACCGGCGAGAACATCTTCAGCAACACAGATGGCGGGGCCAGCGCGCTATTCTATTCACATATTGCCGGACTGCAGCGCTACCTGCCAGCCGCGCTCTCGTTACTGGCACCCAACGTCAATTCTTACCGCCGTCTGACACGCTATCACGCTGCACCGATCAACGTGCAGTGGGGGCTGGACAACCGCACGGTGGGCCTGCGGGTGCCGGACTCAAGCCGTGAATCACGACGGGTAGAAAACCGGGTACCGGGGGCCGATGCTAACCCCTATCTCGCTATTGCAGCGAGCCTGGCCTGCGGCCTGCTCGGCATGCGTCAGAAACTGGACCCCAGTGCCGCCGTGACCGCCAGCGCCTACGATATGCCCTACGAACTGCCACGCAGCCTGGAGCACTCGCTGCAGACACTCGAAGACTGTGATGATCTCAAAGACATGCTTGGGCGACGCTTCGTCACGGCTTGGCATGCAGTCAAGGAAAGCGAATACGAGACTTTTCTTCAGGTCATCAGTTCGTGGGAGCGTGAACACCTGCTGCTAAACGTCTAGCATCACACAGCTCCTTGGGCGATCCGCCGAAGAGTCTTTATCTCTACGGAAGATCAGAGGCCTAAGAGCATTGACGCCCGTCGGCAAGGCTCTCTATCATGTCGTTATCACCAATGATAATGCTGTTAAAAGGAGGCGATTGAATGGCTCTGACGACCGCGCAATACCGCGAGCTGGACAGCGCGCATTTTTTACACCCGTTTACCGATCATCGCCGCATGCATGAAACCGGCGCACGGATTATTGAACGCGCCGAGGGCATCTACCTGTGGGACTCGGACGGCAACAAACTACTGGACGGCATGGCGGGACTGTGGTGCGTCAACGTGGGCTACGGACGCAAGGAACTGGCCGAGGTCGCCCGGCAGCAGATGGAAACCCTGCCCTACTACAACACTTTCTTCCAGACGGCGCATCCGCCGGTAATAGACCTGTCACAACTACTGGCCGAAGTGACCCCGGCACATCTGAATCATGTCTTTTTTACCAATTCGGGATCAGAATCAAACGACACCGTCGTCCGCATGGCACGTTATTTCTGGTCCTGCATGGGGCATCCGGAAAAACAAGTCATCATCAGCCGGCACAACGCCTATCACGGCAGCACCATAGCCGGTGCGAGTCTGGGCGGCATGGCCGCTATGCACGCTCAGGGTGGCCTGCCGATTCCCGATATCGTCCACATTGGCCAACCCTACTGGTATCGCGAGGGCGGCGACCTATCGCCCGATGACTTTGGTAAGCAAGTGGCGGGAGAGCTTGAGAAAAAGATAGAGGAACTCGGTGAACACCGGGTGGCAGCATTCATTGCTGAGCCTGTCCAAGGGGCTGGCGGCGTCATCGTCCCACCCGACAGTTACTGGCCTGAGATCAGCGCCATCTGCAAGCGTCACCAGATCCTGCTGGTAGCGGACGAAGTCATCTGTGGATTCGGTCGCACCGGCGAATGGTTTGGCAGCGACTACTACAACATTGATCCTGATCTTATGCCTATCGCCAAAGGACTTTCTTCAGGCTATCTACCGATCGGCGGGGTCATGGTTGCCGATCACGTGGTTCGAGTCATTATTGACGAAGGCGGCGAGTTTGCCCATGGCATGACCTACGCCGGCCACCCAACTGCGTGCGCGGTCGCCGCGGCCAATATCCGCATACTGCGAGACGAAGGCATCATCGATACTGTGCGCGAAGATACCGGCCCATACCTACAGCAATGTTGGCGCGAACTTGGCGACCATCCTCTCGTCGGCGAGGTGCGTGGCCTGGGCTTTTTGGGTGCCCTGGAACTGGTGGCAGATAAGACCACCCGCACCCCGTTTGATCCAACCGGCCTAACAGGTGCGCTGTGCCGGGACATCGCTGCTGATCTGGGCCTGGTCATGCGCGCTGTCGGCGATACCATGATCATCTCGCCGCCACTCGTGATGTCACACGAGGAAATTGACGAGCTCATCGGGCTCGCCCAGGCAGCCCTGGACGAAACATCCACAAGGATTAAGACCTAGGAAACTGGTACCGACAGGGGTACCGGCATGACGAGCCTGCACAGATACTGTGCCTGGATTATCAGCCTGGGCCTGACACTCTGCTGCGTTGTCGCCGTTGCCCAGAACACGATCGAGCTTCACCCGGACAAAGGCCTGCTGGTGATTGACAGCCATCCCTTCGTCCTGCAGGGCAGCACGGTTATTGA
>JBBWVW010000163.1:0-10547 GCA_050256425.1 Arenicellales bacterium
GCGCCGTCATCATCATGGTAATACCAGTTCCCTCTACGACCCGCGGGTCATACGCACTGATCGCCTGTTGCTTGATGACGGGAACCCGAGCCACCCCGTAGTGAGCCCCAACCCGAGCGGTACCTTGCGCCCACAGTTTGCCATTTTCTGATCCTGCCCGAATTTCTTCAAGCACACGGAGCATGAAATCCATATCGCCGAATTGACCCTGGCCTGCGTCCATCAGTACAGCGATCATGGCTCCAGCTTCAATAGTATCGATCCCCAAATCGTTGGCGACGAAATTCACTCTGGCCAATTCATCAGGATCAGTCAGCCCGCAGTTGGAACCCATCAGACCGATGGTTTCGTATTCGACTGGCGAGACAATCTCTTTGCCATCGGCGTCGACATAGACGTTACTGCATTCGATGGTGCACCCCGGCATGCACGCATGCGCGGTTTCTCCACCACGTTCGGTATTTTGTTCGCGGATAAATTCCCCTCCTAAACGGAAAACTTCCTGATCCGTATCAACAAGGCGTCCTGAGGAAAAATTGCGGACCGGTAGACCTCCAAGGTAATTCTGAGTATCAGCCATCAGGGCGGTGCCGTACGTCTTCATGTTCTGGGCAATCTCGTCTTCTTTGAGCAGTGCGTTGTACTTCTTGACCGCGCCAATCACCTTTTTTCGATCGTGTAGTTTAGGCATACGGTTGAGGTCAACGACAATTGCCTTTACCTTTTTGACGCCCATCACTGCGCCGACACCACCCCGGGCGGCAAGACGAGAAGGTCGCAGGTCGGTATCGCTGAAGGAGATTCCGGATAAGAGCCCCTGGTACTCCCCTACCGGGCCACAAAGTCCCAGGCTGACCTTTTTCCCAAACCTCTCGTGAAGTTTCCGAGCGCAGGCAAAATTGGATAATCCCAGAAGGTCGTCTGCTGGGCTAAAGTTGACAGACCCATCCAGCGCAATATGTATGATTGACCACTCGCTGCACCCGCCATTCAGGGTAAATCCAGCGATACTCAATTGCCCCAAGGCAAAACCGAAGGTGCCTCCAGCATTTGCCTCCTTGATTCCGCCCGTCAGCGGACTGCGACAACCCACGCTCAGCCGGTTTGCGTTGGAGAAGTTCGTACCGGCAAAAGGGCCAGCCGAGAAAATCAGGGGATTAGCAGTGGACAACGGATCAACTGTAGCAGCGCCGCATTCGACCAGTGTGCGGGCAATGAAATACCGCCCAGCCCGCGCGACCTGATCTCCGGTAAGGGATTCGCGGCGGGTGCTCTTCTCTGCAAGATCAATATGCAGGTAATCTCTCATGTCTTCTCCTTGGTAGAAACGTTAAGTAAAGGCGTTGACTCAGCGTCGGATCAATCGCCAGACCAGCGGCAAAGTGATAACCGCGAGGATAATCTTAAAAATCTCGGCTGCAATAAACGGTGTTAATCCCAAAGCGACCGCCTTGGTGCTGCCCACCACTGTGGCGAGCCAACCGACACCAAAAAGGAAGATCAATGCTTCACCAATAAGCATCGCCGCCAGCGTGGTCAGGACAGCACGATCCCAGCCGCGGTTTGCAAGATAGCCCATCAGCGCCATCGCCACCAGGAAGCCCACCAGATAGCCCCCCGTGGGACCTATGAGATAAGCGAGGCCAGCACCCTTGGCAAAAACCGGCAACCCGAGCGCGCCTTCCAGTAAATAAAGTGCGCCAGTAACTGAGGCTAAACGGAATCCGAAGGTCATCCCCAGCACCAGGACCACGAAGGTCTGCATGGTCATCGGTACCGGCCAGAAAGGCACCTGGACCTTTGCCGATATGGCCAGCAGTACCGAGCCGGCAATGGCAAGCAGGGCTTTAGCAATCAGTGAATCCCGGGTACTGGGCCAGAGCTCAAAAGCCAAGGTTGAATGCATGTTTTTTTCCTCAAACAAAAAAGGGGTTGAGCACGCGATGCAAAGAACTGAGGCAGAATTTCTCCAGAGGATCCCGGGAGAAAGGCTGTTCGTCCGGTGGTATTGTCGTTTTCGAGCGCCTGCCTGTCAAAGCGCTTAATTCGCTCAGCTTACTGGCGTTAGCAATCCTGTATGAGATTCATCTTTTGCCACAGACTTTGTCGATGCGTTTGCGGCATCTCATCTAACGCAGCACGTAGCCCACCGGGCCAGCAGACGATCCTCAAGAGCCCGGTTGCGCCAGGAAACTCAGATATTGCGCCACAAAGTCATGCTCCGCTTCGCGCGCAAAAGCGTGAGTCAATCGCTGAGTGACCGGCCCGGGGACCTGTGAGGCTCTCAAAGTCGCGCCATCATAGGTCCGAACCGGACAAATACAAAAACTGGTAGAGGTGATAAACGCTTCGTCAGCCTCGGCGGCATCCATTGCCGTGAGATCGGTCTCCCGCACTTCAAAGCCTTCGGCCAGAGCGAGTTCAATTACCAACTGCCGACTGACGCCGGCCAATACGTACCGAGCATCGGGGGTAAACACAACGTCGTCTTTCACCAGGAAAATATTGCTGCCGATACCTTCACAAAGATAACCCCGGGTATCCAGCAGCACAGCCCAGGCATGACTTGAACGATCCCGCACTTCCAGATCCGCGAGGACCAGATTAAGGTAGTTATGACTTTTGATATTAGGGTCGAGGCACTCAGGCGGCGTTCTGCGAAGGGCAGGCGTAAAAACATCAAGACCATCACGCAGTAGGGGGGCTCGGGCCCGAAGCGGCAACGGCGTGCACTCCACAATCACCGTGGCACCTGTACTTTGCCATAGTTCGCCCCCAACGACGTTCAACCCCCGGGTCACACGCTGCGTTACCCAGTAATCCTCTCCCGGGCCCAAAAGTGGAAGATTTCGTTCAACAGTCTCGTGGGTGATTTTGGTCATTTCAGTCGCAGACAAGCCAGGATCTATCATGGCCTTTTCCAGTGACCGGTACAGCCGATCGATATGGGCCTGCAGACGGAAAATCCTTCCGGCAAAGGTTCGCTCGGCATCAAATACCGCATCGCCCAGATTGAAACCTCGGTCACGGAAGGACACACAGACCTTGGATTCAGGAAGATACTGCCCGTTGAAATACGCTACCCGTTCCATCAACACGCCCCTTTAGTTGAACTTCCTAGCCTTTGGCACGGCAACTGAGTTGTCACGCACCAGGTCGGTGCAGTTCGAACCCTACTTCCATGGCCGCGTCGATCAGCCAGCGTAGCAAATAATCAGCAAAACTGCGCCGAACAACGATATCGAGCGCCTCACCACGCTCATCGTCATGGACATGAATCAGCAGGACGTTACTGTGGGCCAGTACGGTCTGGGCACAACGGCCGGCCTCGAAAGCTCGTGGGTGCAGGTCCAAAAAACAGGCGGAGCCCAGCACGTCGCGCCAGGCTGGCCCTCCGATCCGTATCACCGTCTGCCCACCGGAAAGATCGACCAGCGAATGGTGTATCGCCGAAAGGTCAGTCACGAGCGTCTCGGGAGGCTTCCTACGCCCGGGCCCCAAGAGCAACCACTCGTCCGGGCCCAACCAGCACCCGCGCCACTTGCCGGCAAAACCAACGGTATTGGGTAGAAGTGGTAGCTCGACCCCCAGCTGTTTATTCACCGCTTGCAGGAAATCCGAGTTCTGCGGATCACCCCTGAGATTGAAATGCGCCAGAAACGGTTGCTCCTGAAACCAGCAATCCAGACGATCCGATGCCCCGAGTTGACGTTGAGGCGTCGCGATTTCTGACAGGGGCGAAAAACGGGTAGTCATACTGCTTCTTCGCGCTGGCGCTCATTTTTTGGATCAAGAAACACTGGGCTGGCGATCGTCGCCGGAATGATCGCACCACCGATCAACTGGGCATACACTGTGCCACCCATTCGCGAGGCGCCGCCCTTGACCAGCGCCAGCGCTATGGAATGTCCCAGGTTTGTGCTGAAATAACTGGACGATACATGGCCAATCATTGGCACAGGCCGAGACTCAGACGGCGCATTCACCAGTTGGGCGCCTTCAGGCAAAACTTGTGTCGGGTCTTTCGTCAGTAAACCGACCAGCTGTTTGCGATTGTCCCGCGCAATATCTGAGCGCGACAAGGAGCGTTTGCCAATAAAGTCTTTGGTCTCAGATACTATCCATTGCATGCCAAGATCAAGTGGGGTGACTGAGCCGTCGGTATCCTGCCCGACAATCACATAGCCTTTTTCCGCACGCAAAACATGCATCGCCTCGGTGCCATAGGGAGTGATGTCGAAGCGATGCCCGGCTTCCATAACCGTCTCCCAAAGCGCGAGCCCGAAGTTCGCGTCCACACTGATCTCAAAAGCCAGTTCACCGCTAAAACTGATCCGGCTGACCCGGGCGCTGATCCCGGCCACGCTGCCCTCGCGCATACTCATAAAGGGAAACGCTCCCCCGCCAAGGTCAAAGTCGCATCCAACACCTTCCAACAATTGGCGGCTTCGCGGCCCAGCAACGCTCATGACCGACCAGTGGTCCGTTACAGATGTGAGAAACACCTTAAGTTCTGGCCACTCGGTCTGTAGCCAGCGTTCCATCCAAGCCATGACGGCAGCGGCCCCGCCGGTCGTGGTTGTCATCAAATAGTGTCCGGACCCGAGGCAAGTGGTAACACCATCGTCCATGACCATGCCGTCTTCGCCCAGCATAAAGCCGTAGCGGCAACGGCCGCTCTGCAGCTTATCCCAGCGATTGGTATATAGGCGGTTTAAAAACTCAGCGGCATCTGGACCTTTAATATCTATTTTTCCCAGAGTTGACGCGTCCAACACGCCAACGCCCTGGCGCGTGGCTGCGCACTCGCGGTTAACAGCCGTGGGCATATCTTCGCCATCGCGTGGGTAATACCATGGTCGTTTCCACTGACCCACGTTCTCGAATTTTGCACCCTGACGTACATGCCATGGATGGACTGCAGTTTTCCGGATTGGATCAAACTGCTCCTCGCCGATGGTGCGGCCAGAAATCGCGCCAAAAGTGACGGGCGTATAGTTTGGACGAAAAGTCGTCGTCCCAGTCTCGTTAAGCGTTTGACCCAGAGCACTTGCCAGAATCGCCATGCCATTGATGTTGCCCAGTTTCCCCTGATCCGTTCCAAAACCTAATGCGGTATAGCGTTTGACATGCTCGATTGACCGATACCCCTCACGGACCGCCAATTGGACATCAGCAACGGTGGTATCGTTCTGGAAATCGATAAATTTCTTGGCCCCCGTTGGGCCGAGTTTGGCGCTGGGCACTTCCCAGCAGGCTTGAATCGAGCCACATTGACCCCCTTGTGCTATTGGAATATCGAGATTACCCCCGGACCACCCACTCGCTTCGGCAGCAGCAACTCCAGCACTGGCGCCCGCGCCAAGGCATCCTGCAAGATCGAACGTTCCTGCGCTCGACCCCGCTGAGCGCTCCGCCTGTACAGAGTTACCCGGTACAAAGCAGGCAAGATCCTCGTCGAAACGCGCCTTTGCGCCCGATTGCGAGTGCAGATGCACTGTGGGGCTCCAGCCGCCGGAGATCGCCAGGACCTGGCAATCCAAAAGGCCCTTGTGCGAGAGAATGTCGCTACCGTTATCGGTCAATCGCGCGAGTTCTACTCGGTTAAGGCCTTGAGCGTTACTGCGGGTGTCGCAAACGACGTGACCCGCGTACACCGGGATGCCCAGCGCCTCAACAGTTTCGACTGCCTGACCGGCGGGCGACGGGCGTAGATCAACAACCCCGCTGACCTCCATCCCGGCCCACGCCATATCAACCGCCGCCTGATAACCCGAGTCATTATTGGTGAAAACCGCCCCCCGCCGTCCAGGAACAACTCCGTAGCGACGGATATAAGTCGATACCGCCGAGCAAAGCATTACTCCCGGGACATCATTCCCCTCAAATACCAGTGGACGCTCGATTGCACCTGTCGCAAGCACAACCTGGGACGCCCGTACCCGCCAGAGTCTCTCTCGGCTAACTCGTGGGTCCGCCTGTCCTGGGCCAAGGTGATGCGTGCGGCGTTCGTTAATAACAAGGAAGTTGTGATCGTAATACCCGGTGACAGTAGACCGCGGCAGTAAGGTCACGTTGGAGTTGGCCTTAAGTTCGCTTACGGTTGCATCTACCCAGTCCAACGCCGACTCGCCGCCGATCTGGGCGTCGCTGTGTAACAGACTGCCACCAAAACGGGGCTGCTCGTCCGCCAGGATCACCCGCGCTCCGGCACGCGCTGCAGCCAGCGCCGCGAGCAGGCCGGCAGGTCCTCCCCCGGCAACCAATACATCGCAATGCCGATGCATCTTGTCGTACCGATCAGGATCGGGGGCCGCTGGCGCGACTCCCAACCCCGCGGCCCGCCGGATATGGCGCTCATAACGCATCCAGGCCGAGCGGGGCCACATGAAGGTCTTGTAGTAAAAACCTGCCGGAAGTAAACGAGCGAACCAGTTGTTGATCGACCCGACATCAAATGCAAGGCTTGGCCAGCCATTAACGGTGCGCGCCGTCAACCCCTGGTATAACTCGATCTGGGTGGCACGAAGATTAGGTGTACTGTACGCCCCCTCACCCAGTTGAACCAAAGCGTTCGGCTCCTCTGCACCGGCCCCAACCACACCGCGCGGCCGGTGGTACTTAAAACTGCGTCCGAACAACCGTACCCCCTGCGCCAATAACGCTGAAGCCAGGGTGTCACCCGGGTTGCCAGAGTATTCCTTGCCGTTAAAGCGAAAGGTGATACTGCGTGAGCGATCAATCAGGCCGCCAGTCGGCGAACGGCGAGCCCCGCTCATGGATTTCCCTGTGGCGGGCTATCGCCGACATGGTAAACGGACCAAATCTTGTAACTGACAGTGTCGCGCACTACGTTAAACCAGCGCCGGCAACCGCCGCTGTGACACCACTGTTCGGCATGCGCCCCTTTGGTATTTGCTCGATTAAAAAGGTAATCAGCCCACCTGGCGTCAGATAAATCCTCGGGGGAGGCTGGCCTGACGATATGCGCTTCACCCCCACACTGAAATTCGTCCTGATCACGGGGTCCACACCAGGGACATTCAATCTGAAGCACTTTCGAACTCCATAATCTTGAAATCAGTGGGCCACACCGGCCGCACCATGTTCGTCAATCAAGGCGCCGGTCGTAAAACGTTCCATATTAAAAGCAGCGTTCAAAGCGTGCGGTTCGTCATTGGCGACGGTGTGCGCAAACACCCATCCGGATCCGGGCGTCGCCTTAAAGCCGCCAGTACCCCAGCCACAATTGAAGTAAAGCCCCTTGAGTGAAGTTTTGGAAATGATCGGGCACGCGTCAGGACACACATCGACAATACCTCCCCACTGGCGCAGCATCCGCACCCGGCTGAATATAGGAAACAACTCGACAATCGCCGCGACGTTACCCTCAATGATTGAAAAACTGCCACGCTGGCCATAGCCGATATAGGCGTCGATTCCAGCGCCAATCACCAGTTCGCCCTTGTCTGATTGACTGACATAGCCATGGACCGCGTTGGACATGACCACCGTGTCGAGCACCGGCTTGAGAGGCTCTGACACCAGCGCCTGTAAGGGGTGACTCTCGATAGGCATTCGCAACCCGGCCATGTCACCAAGTACGCTTGAATGACCAGCCGCCACCACTGCCACTTTGGAGGCCTGGATCACCCCGCGGTTGGTCTCGACCCCGGTGACGGCGCCGTTTTCTTTGCAGATTCCGGTCACCTCACAGTTTTGAATAATGTCCACCCCGTGCTCATCCGCTGCCCGGGCAAAACCCCAGGCCACAGCATCATGCCGAGCCACCCCGCCACGCGCCTGAAACGACGCCCCCAATACCGGGTAGCGGGCATTCGCAGAAACATTCATGGCCGGCACCATCGCCTTGATCTGGGCGGGATTAAGTATCTCGCTATCAATACCGTTCAGCCGGTTTGCGTTGGATCGGCGATAAATATCGCGCATATCCTGCAAGGAATGACCCAGGTTCATGACGCCGCGCTGGCTGAACATCACATTAAAGTTAAGTTCCTGGCTTAGACCTTCCCACAACTGCAGGGATTTCTCATAAAGGTGCGCTGACTCATCCCAGAGGTAGTTTGAACGCACAATGGTTGTATTGCGCCCGGTATTGCCGCCACCGATCCAGCCCTTTTCCAGTACCGCGATGCGTCCAACCTTGTGCTCGGCGGCAAGATAATATGCGGTGGCCAAACCATGGCCACCTCCACCAACAACAATGACGTCATACGACACAGCCGGCTCAGGGCTACGCCAGGCGGGCTGCCAATCCCGATGGTAACTGACCGCGTTCCGGGCCAGACTGAAAATGGAATAACGGTTTTTTTTCAACTCAGACCCAGGTGCCTACCTAAATAAAACCAGATGCTATCTGCGAGCAACCCACTATGGCTACTTGGCCTGAAATCAGCCCACGTCAGTCATTGCGGTATACCGGAAACCGTGCGCATAACTCTTTGACCTGTTCGCGAACCGAATCCACTACTGACTCGTCACCCAGATTATCGAGAATGTCGCAGATCCACTCCGCGACCTGACGCATTTCCGCTTCGTCGAAGCCGCGTGTCGTTCCCGCCGGCGATCCAATACGCAGTCCGCTGGTGACAAAGGGCGACTGTGGATCGTTGGGGACAGTGTTCTTGTTGACCGTAATGTTCGCCCGACCCAGTGCCGCATCAGCATCCTTACCCGTGATGCCTTTATCGATCAGGTCAAGCAAAAAGAGATGGTTATCAGTTCCTCCGGACACGATGTTGTAGCCACGCCGGATAAACGCGTCAGCCATAGCCTGTGCATTGGCGATCACCCGTTGCCCGTAGACCTTAAATGAAGGTTCAAGCGCTTCCTTGAATGCAACAGCTTTACCAGCGATCGCATGCATCAACGGGCCGCCCTGAGTGCCAGGGAACACCAGCGAGGCCAGTTTCTTTTCGATCTGTGGGTTCGCCCGGGCCATGATCATGCCGCCGCGGGCCCCGCGCAGAGTCTTGTGCGTGGTGCAGGTTGTTACGTCGGCGATATCCACGGGACTGGGATAAAGGCCCACGGCGACGAGTCCGGTAACGTGGGCCATGTCGGCGAGCAGGTAAGCGCCCACGCTGTCCGCGATATCTTTGAAACGCTGCCAGTCCAGAAAACGGCTGTACGCCGAAAATCCGGCGACAATCATCTTGGGCCGATGCTCTTGGGCCAGTTGCGCAACCTGGTCGTAGTCGATCTCCCCAGTATCGGTGTTCAGGCCGTATTGCACGGCGTTATACAACTTGCCGGAAAAATTGACAGCGGCACCGTGAGTCAGGTGCCCGCCATGGGCAAGGCTCATACCGAGCACGGTATCACCTGGGTTGAGCAGCGCCATGTACACGGCGGAGTTGGCACCCGAACCCGAGTGCGGCTGCACATTGACATAGGCCGCTCCGAACAACTCCTTAGCCCTATCAATCGCCAGTTGTTCCGCGACGTCGACAAACTCGCAGCCCCCGTAATAGCGCTTGCCAGGATAGCCTTCGGCATACTTGTTGGTCAGGGCTGTACCCTGCGCCTCAAGTACCCGCGGACTGGCATAGTTCTCAGACGCAATCAGTTCGATATGCTCTTCCTGGCGTTGCTCTTCGTTCTGAATCGCCTCCCAAAGTTCGGGATCAAAGTCCGCGATGTTGTCTTTGCGGCTGAACATATCAATGCTTCCTCAATTGGTGAATTCGGCGGGCCGACGGCTCCCAGAATAAGGGTGGGCGGGGGATTTTACCGGAGTACCTGCCAACAACCCAATATCAGATGGGTAAATTATCTGACAGATCAATCGGCCTGGGATCGGGCCCATTGCTGGAGACTGACTAGAGAACGGCCACCATGGTACCTGATCTGATCCTCTGGGTAGCGCCACTTCTGGCCCACTGGGCACGCCAGACGCGAACGGCAACTGACGCCGCAGCCTCGGGAATCAGCAAGTCGCTGGGGAAGACAAAGATCCATTGCGATCTCTTGATCGCGGGCCACGGCCCCGGCAGGACAGGCGCGGACACATGGTTTTGACTCGCAATGATCGCACGGGGAATCCGCTGTAAAGGTCTTTGTGTATTCCAGCGGCGCATCGACTAAAAAAGCCGCCCGGTAGGCAAACCAGGGGCCGTAACATGGGCTGATATCCATCCCCATCGGGGACGGGTTCGCCCATCCGGCCCAACGACCCAGTTTTTGCAGTGGGATCAGGGCCAGGCCTGGATAGAGCAAGCGTGGCTCGCTCGCCCCCCAGAACCGACGGCAGACCTCCAGCACAGCTTTTTCGGATGCCGAATCAAAAAGCTCAGTTTCAGGGCAGTTTTCCTGTCGAATCCGATCCCATAGGCCGGACCCGCCCATTCCCAGTAGAACCAGTTTTTCGAAGGGCCCCACGTTCACCTTCGCCTTGCCCCACGCGCGGGCTAGCCCAGGTGGAAACACCCTAACATCCAGAACGGCACGCAAATTAAAGCCCTGCCCACCTAGCCACTCGTGACCCGCCCTTATCGATAGTTTGGTTTGTGCCACGAAAGTCAGTC
>JBBWVW010000164.1:0-8076 GCA_050256425.1 Arenicellales bacterium
GACGCCTTGAGCAGTTTCAGCCAAAGGCGCAACCGGTCTTTCGACAGCGGTTCAGGATATTCGACCTTGCTTCGCGTCGTCATATCTCCCCATCTGACAGGCTGAGCGCTTGACTGTTCACCGACCGAGCCTGGTCCGAACACAGCCACAGCGCGGTCCCCGCCACCTCGTCGGTCCGGATGAGCCGGTTTTGCGGGTTTGCTTTTGTCAAAGAGGCACGGGTTGCCTCTTTGATCATGCCGGTTTTGCGCATGATAGTGTCGATCGACCGGTGCAGCAGCGGGGTTTCGATGAAGCCGGGGCAGATCGCGTTGGCCGTCACCCCGCTGTCGCCCAGTTCCAGGGCCAGCGCCCGGGTCAGCCCCACCACACCGTGTTTCGCCGCGCAATAGGCAGTGACATAGGGGTAGCCCTTGAGCCCGGCGGTCGAAGCCACCGCGATGAGCCTACCCCAGCCGGAGGCTTTCATGCCCGACAGCGCCGCTTGCCAGACATTGACGACACCCGCCAGATTGACGGCAAGGTTGGCGGTCAGCCGCTCCGGTGCCATCTTGGAAAAGGGTACGCTCTCGACGGCGCCCGCATTGGCCACCACCACGTCCACTGGCCCGTTCAGTCTCTGTGACTCGCCAAAAGCGGCGGCAACGGCTTCAGCGCGAGTCACGTCGCAGGGGATCCATCCGATCGATTTGTGCTGTCTCGCCACCGCGCGCAACGGCGCCTCACGGCGTCCCATCACTGTGACCCGCGTTCCGGCAGGGGCCAGGGTTTCAGCGATCTCCGCCCCAACCCCCGTGCCGTCGCCTGTCACGATGGCATGTTTGCCGTCTGGCATCATACCCGGACCACCTCCGCCTCGCGGTCGGCCAGGCGCCAGGTCTGATCCCGACCCGCCTCGTACGGTTTCGGCCAGACCGCGAGGCGATCGCCGATGGTGGCCCCTTGGTGCAAAGTCCAGTACGGATCAGCCAGGTGCGGACGGCCCACCGCTACTAAATCGGCCCGGCCCGCCATCAGAATCGAGTTGGCATGATCCGCCTCGTAGATGTTGCCCACTGCCATGGTGCAAATGCCCGCCTCGTTGCGGATGCGGTCCGAGAAAGGGGTCTGGAACATGCGGCCATAGACCGGTTCGGCCTTGGTCGAGGTCTGGCCGGCGGACACATCGATGATGTCGGCCCCTCCCGCCTGGAAGGCGCAGGCAATCTCCAGCGCTTCCTGCGGCGTCACGCCGGCCTCGCCTACCCAGTCATTGGCCGAGATGCGTACCGACATCGGTTTGTCTTCCGGCCAGGCCGCGCGCATCGCGCGGAACACTTCCAGCGGGTAGCGCAAGCGGTTTTCCAGATTGCCGCCATAGTTATCGCGTCGAGTGTTCGATACCGGCGAGATGAAGGATGAAATCAGGTAGCCGTGTGCGGCATGCAGTTCGATCATGTCGAACCCGGCTCGGTTGGCCATTTCCGCTGCCGCCACAAACTGGTCGCGGATCCGGTCCATCTCTACACGGGTTGCTTCGTGCGGGACCGTATTCTCATCCGACCATGGAATCTCCGAGGCTGAAACCAGATCCCAGTTGCCGTCGGCCAGTGGTTTGTCCATGCCTTCCCAGCCGATATTGGTCGAGCCCTTGCGGCCTGAGTGGCCGATCTGGCAACAGATCTTGGCCTCGGTCTCGGCGTGCACAAAATCGGTCAGTCGCTTCCATGTGGTCTCGTGCGCGGGTGCATACAGTCCCGGACACCCCGGTGTGATCCGCCCCTCCGGGCTGACGCAGGTCATCTCGGTATAGATCAGTCCGGCGCCGCCTTTGGCGCGCTCGCCATAGTGGATCAGGTGCCAGTCGGTCGGATTGCCATCCACCGCCTTGTATTGCGCCATCGGAGACACAACAACCCGGTTCTTCAGTTTCATCCCGCGCAGCTTGAACGGCGTGAACATTGGCGGACGCACCGGTTCGTTGTCGGCCACTCCGGCGGCGGACTGAAACCATTTCTCGGCAACGTTCAGCCAGTCCGGATCGCGCAGGCGCAGGTTCTCGTGGGAAATCCTCTGGGACCGGGTCAGCAGGGAATAGTTGAACTGTACCGAGTCGAGATCGAGATAGCGCTCCACCTCCTCGAACCATTCCAGCGAGTTCCGTGCCGCCGATTGCAGGCGTAACAGTTCCAGCCGGCGTTCCTCCTGATAGCGCTCGAACGCTGCTTCCATGGTCGATTCGGAATGCAGGTAATCGGCCAGTGAAATGGCGCTATCAAAGGCTAGGCGCGAGCCCGAGCCGATCGAGAAGTGTCCAGTGGCGGCGGCATCACCCATCAGCACGATGTTCTCGTGATACCACTTCTCGCAGATCACACGCGGGAAATTCATCCACACGGCCGATCCACGCAGGTGGGCGGCGTTGGACATCAGTTCATGCCCGTCCAGATGTGTCTCGAAGATTTTGCGACAGGCCTCGACCGCCTCCTCTTTGGACATGGACTCGAACCGCCAACTGTCCCAGGTCTGCTGACTGCATTCAACGATGAAGGTCGCGGTGTCGTTATCGAACTGGTAGACATGCGCCCAGACCCAGCCATGTTCGGTCTTCTCGAAGATGAAAGTGAAGGCGTCGTCGAACTTCTGGTGCGTGCCCAGCCAGACGAACTTGCACAGGCGCACGTCGATATCCGGCCGGAACTCGCTTTCGAATCTCGCACGGGTTTGCGAGTTGATCCCGTCACAGGCAACCACGAGATCATAGTCATCCTTGAAATCCGCCGCTGTGTCGAACTCGGTCTCAAAGTGTAGCTCGACCCCCAGTTCGCGGGCACGTTTTTGTAAAAGGGTCAGCATCTGTTTGCGCCCGATCCCGGCAAAGCCGTGCCCGCCCGACACGGTGCGAACGCCGTCATGGATTACGGCGATATCGTCCCAATAGACAAAGTGGTCGCGGATTGCCTGTGTGCTTTTGGGATCGTTTTGCTCGAGGCTTTGGAGCGCATCGTCGGAAAGGACAACGCCCCAGCCGAATGTGTCATTGGCGCGGTTGCGTTCAATCACAACCACCTCATGCGATGGGTCCCGCAGCTTCATCGAAATGGCAAAGTAGAGTCCTGCCGGACCCCCCCCCAAACACGCGACTCGCATGACGTTCTCCGCTGTTCCGCTGGTGTATAAGTCTTCGTCAGATTGCAGTTATTTTAGTTTGAGTTGTGATTTACTTCAAACTTAAAGTGTTTAATCTTGAAGTTTATATTTGTCCGCAGGGGCGTTATTTTGCGGAATAGGGGCACAGGGAGAGTAAAGACGATGAACGACAAATCCGGGATCGACTGGGACGACGCCTTTGCCAATGGCGCCTATATCGAGAACAGCATGAGTTATCCGCCGATCTGGGCCGCGCGGGCCGCCGCGTTCCGGCCCGAAGCCTATCGGGCCAAGACGGATATTCTCTACGGTGAGCACCCGCGCGAGAAGCTGGATCTGTTTTTTCCAAGCGCCGCGCCGCGTGGTCTCGTCGTGATTGTCCATGGCGGGTACTGGTTGAACTTTGACAAATCCTCGTGGTCGGATCTGGCCGAAGGGGCCTTGGGCAACGGATGGGCGGTTGCAATGCCCTCTTATACTCTCGCGCCGGAAGCCCGGATCGAGAACATCACCCATCAAGTCGGACGCGCGATCGCGCGAGCGGCCAAACAGGTTGCAGGGCCGATCCGGCTGGCTGGACATTCTGCTGGCGGGCATCTGGTTACACGCATGGTCTGCGATGACAGTCCGTTGCTGCCGGCGCTGTTGGAACGGGTCGAGGGCCTGGTATCAATCTCGGGGTTGCACGATCTGCGCCCGCTTCAAATGACGACGATGAACGAACAATTGCATCTGACCCCGCAGAGTGCAGCCCTGGAGAGCGCCGTGTTGCACCGTCCTGCTGGTCGGGCTCAGGTGGTGTGCTGGGTGGGCGGGGCTGAGCGCCCGGAATTCCTGCGTCAGTCGGCCCTGTTGGTTGAAACCTGGGGTCGCGCAGGGGCGAAAACCCAACTGGTTGTTGATCCGGGCAAGCATCATTTCGATGTGATCGACGGACTCAAGGACCCCCAAAGCGACATGACACGCACCCTGTTAGGGCTTGCTCCCTGACCAGACCGGCAGGCGAAAAGGCGGGTGCAACACTCAGCCATACGAAACGGTGAGACCAGATCGCTGGCAGCCGCCGAGGCTCACATAGCGCGCATCAAGCATTTCGAAGAAGACCTTACTGCGGTGTGCTTTCGGCTGTTCGACGAGGCGCTTGATCCCTATCATCCAAGGATGATCGTTGGTACAAAAGCCGGATGCTGCTACCGCATAGCTGCGATTTTCCTAATGTTGTGCGTGATAAAATGGCTCGCATGTCAACGGAACGCGTCGATACCGCCGCACTGCGTTTGCTTCGCGAGTATGAGGACGCCGAGTTCGTGCGCCGCCGCCCACGCTCGCGCGAGTTGCTGGAGCGCGGTCGCGCTTCCATGCCAGGCGGCGTGCCGATGTCCTGGATGACGGGTCTTTACGAGCATGCGACGATATTTCCAGTGGCAGGCGATGGGGCTTATTTCGAGGATGTGGACGGCCATCGCTATCTGGATATGAACCAGGTCGACATCGCGGGTTTTCTCGGCTTTCCCCCGGCACCGGTTACCGAAGCGTTGAGCACCCAGGCAGCCCGGGGTTCGTCCTTTTTGCTGCCACCCGAGGATAGTATTGCGGTGGCGGAGAATCTCGCTGAGCGCGTGGGCTTGCCGTTCTGGCAATTCACAGGCGCGGCGTCAAACTCGAACGCGGAGGCGATCCGCCTGGCACGGGTCAGCACGGGGCGCGAGCGTGTGCTCATGTTCGAGGGGAAGTACCACGGTGACGTCGAGGATGTCCTGGGACGAAACGATGGCGATGGCCCGAAGGCTGAAGCGCCGGGACGTGCTACCCACGCGGCCCGAGGTGAGGTAACCATTTCGTTCAACGATATCGCCGCGCTCAAGGCCGCGCTCGCGGGAGGCGACATCGCCTGCGTCCTCAGCGAACCTATGTTGACTAACTTCAATCTCATCTTTCCCGACGAGGGATTTTGGACGCAGGCCCAAGCGGCGATCCGTTCGGCCGGCGCCCTGCTAATTATCGACGAGGCCCACACCCACTCCTTTGCGTACGGCGGGCTGACGAAGGCGTGGCAACTCTCGCCCGACGTCGTCACGTTGGGCAAGGGGCTCGGCAGCGGGGTTCCTTTCGCCGCCTACGGAATGACCCAGGAGCAGGCTCGTGTGCTAGAGCACCATTCGAAGCCTCCGTCCCCGTTGGAGAGCGGCGGCCCTGCCATCGTGACCGGCGGTACCACCTACGCGAGTGCGTTGGTGCTCGCCGCTGCGCGTGCCACGTTGGAGCAGTGCCTGACGCCCGAGGGGTACGCCCGAATTGACGCGCTTGGCAGAAGGCTCGCCGAAGGCCTCGAGGCGATTTTTGCGGATCGCGGACTTGCCTGGAGGGCGCCGCAGATCGGTGGTCGCTCCGGATGGGTTCTCGGTGCGAAGCTGCCACGCAATACCGAGGAATCTGCCGCAGCGATGGACATTTTCTTCTCCAATACACGGCGGGTGTTCATGGCTAACCGGGGCATCTGGGAGGCGCTGGATACGGCGGGTCCGGCGTGCTCCTTTGCGCACAACGAGGCCGACGTGGATCGCTATCTGGAGGTGGCCGAGGCGTTCGTCGAAGTCACCACAATCCCTGCATAGGGCAACACCTTGCCGTTAGAAGGTCGCAAGCGATGCATCTGCTTGTTAAGAACCGCAATGGTTGGAAGACCGGGGCAGGGTGTTCTGACTGCTTGCGGTCCGGGAGCCGGCATTGATGATCGTGCGGATCATCTCCATGAGTTAATAGTCATCTGAAAACTCGTATACTGACCTCTCGCTAAACGAACGCGAATACATGACCACTAGAAGGCGAATTCTTAAGGGGGGGCGCGTTTTCACCGCGGACGCTGAAAATCCCTGGGCGGACGCTGTCGTTATTGATGGCGACCGAATAGTCTTCGTGGGCGATTCGCAGACCGCCACGGCCATTGCTGGCGACGATGCGGAGCGCATCGAAGTCGGTGGTAATCTTGTTCTGCCGGGTTTCGTTGATGGTCATGTGCATGTGACGCTGACCGGTTCCGCCATGCTCAAGGCGTATCTGCGCGACGCCAAGAGCGTCGAGGAGATCCAACGCCGGGTCAAAGCGTGGGCAAACGAAAATCCAGACGCGCCGCGGGTGCTCGGCACCGACTGGATACACTCGGTGTTTCCAAACAACAAGCCCACCAAAGAAATGCTGGATGCCGTCGTGCCGGATCGTCCGGTTTATCTTGAGGCCTTTGATTTTCACTCGTGCTGGGTCAATTCGGCGGCGCTCGAGGAGCTCGGGATAGACGCCAACACGCCAGATCCCGTCGGTGGGACTATCGCACGCGATCCCGAGACCGGCGAAGCCACCGGTCATCTGCTGGAAAGCGCGAGCTTCGAGCTGGTGGCGCCGTTGCTGGCGCAGGTTGATGACACGGTGAGAGATAGTTATGTGTCGACGGCACTCGAAGCCTTCGCGCGCGCAGGTATCACCAGTGTTGTCGAGATGGCACTCGAAGAGGATGCACTCGAGTCGATCGCGCGGATGCGGGCAGCAGGTAAGCTGACTACCCGAGTCGTGGCGCACATGATTATCTGGCGCAAAGGCGATACCGCTAAAGAGCTCGCGCTAGTCGAAAGAGCAGCGGAGTTAGCCAAACAGTATCAGGGTGATCATCTCCGGGTTGGGGGCGTCAAGATCATTGGGGATGGTTCTATTGATGCCTGCACAGCGGCCCTCAGCAAGCCTTACACGAATGGGTCGACCTCTGGCCCAATCTGGGAGCCCGAAGCGCTCGATCCAGTTGTTGTGGCGGCAGACGCCGCGGGGCTGCAGATTGCGGTGCACGCCGTTGGTGATCAGGCTATCCGCAATACTGTCGACGCCCTGGAAAAAGCCATGCATGTCAATGGAACCTCCGGCAAGCGGCATCGCATTGAGCATCTTGAGTACGCTCGGGACAAGGACATCGAGCGCATGGGCAAGCTCGGTATTACCGCGTCGATGCAACCAGTGCACATGGATCCAGCCTATCTGCAGAACTGGATTGCGATGATAGGGTCAGAACGTGCCAACCGGGGATTCGCCTGGCCGCTGCATGTTGCGGCGGGGTCTGTTCTCGCTTTCGGCACCGATGCGCCAACCACCCCGCACTGGTCGCTGTCCAACATGTACATCGCAGCAACCCGCAAGTCGCCTGTAGACGACTCCCTGCCAGCACTTCGACCCGATTGGGCATTGCCGCTCGAAGAGGCCATTTTGCACGCTACCCGTGAATCAGCCTGGGCTGCATGGCTGGACCATGTGACCGGTGTGCTCAAGTCGGGGCTCGCCGCAGACATTGTTGTGCTCGATCGTGATTTCCTAGCGCAAGGGCCAGCCTCGCTGCTAAAGACCTCTGTGCAGCTGACCATGATGAACGGAGAGATTGTCTATTCGGTTTAGCGTGCCTATGCGGATGCAGTACGGACCCGTAGAGTTTTGGTTATTGCACTGCACTGACTCGTGAAACATATCCTGTCCCTGAAAGTCCCCGGCCTGCGCTGATGTGATGAGCCGAAGCGGATTTTCGGCGTGGTGCTGAAGGGGCAACTAAAATAAGACCCACATGTCGACCCCCCGTCCTGCACCGCTCTCGCCACTGATGAAATCATCCACGACGATGAATTTGCGTTAATAAAAGACTCTAGTAGCCGATGGCGCAGCCATCCTTGCGGGGTTCCGATGCGCCGGTCAGCACGCCTTCGTCCCAATTGATCTGGATCGCCTGGGCGCCGCCAATGGGTTTGGCCGGGACGCTGGTTTTGTGTCCCATATCCTGCAGTGCCTTGACCGTATCGGCGGGCACACCACTTTCGATATCCACCGGGGCTCCCACATTCGGGAACAATCGGGGCAAGTCCATGGCTTCTTGCAGGTCGAGGCCGTATTCGAAAAGGTTGGTCAGGAAATAGGCGTGGC
>JBBWVW010000165.1:0-3192 GCA_050256425.1 Arenicellales bacterium
ACGTAGAAATTCATAGTCGCCAGCATCGGGAAGTCGGCAGCCACTTCACCCGCTGCAACCACAAGTTCGCCAGCCTGGTTGTAGATCGGGCCGGTAAACGGATGAAAATCGCCAGTGCGGATCGACTCTGCGGTTTTACGCGCCATCATGGCGACGGCACTTGGCATATTGGTAAACGGTGCCATGCCAACCATCCCTGGGCCCATTCCGTTCCAGGTATCCCCTGGGCTCCAGGTGCCCATTAATACATCAACCGTTCGCTTGACGTAATACGGTCCCCAGTCATCGAGAATTGCGGTTAACTGTGTATCCGGGGCAAACTGAATCATGTCCGAGGCTTGTCCGAAAGCATGAATCCCCCGGTCTGCCGCCGCCTGAAGTGCTGCAGTACTGTCGGTATGCTGGGTAATGATATCCGCGCCCTGATCCATCAGCACTTTGGCCGCGTCGGCTTCTTTGGGTGGATCAAACCAGCTATAAACCCACACGACTTTTACCTTCATGTCCGGATTGATTGACTGCGCACCCAGCATGAATGCGTTGATACCGCGCACGACTTCGGGAATCGGGAACGATGCGATATAGCCGATGACGCCACTTTTGGATATCTTGGCAGCAATCTGGCCTTGCACATAGCGACCTTCGTAGAAACGCGCTGAGTAAGTTGCAACGTTGTCGGCTTGTTTGTAGCCCGTCGCATGCTCAAATTTAACGTCCGGGAAGCGTTTGGCGACCTTGAGTGTTGGCTCCATATAGCCAAAGGAAGTGGTAAAGATCAGCTTGTGGCCGGTTTCAGCCAGCTTGGCGATGGCACGCTCGGCATCCGGTCCTTCGGGTACGCCTTCAACGTAGGTTGTTTCCACATGGTCACCGAGCATATTGTCGATCATCAGGCGGGCTTGATCATGGGCATAGGTCCAGCCATGATCCCCTGGTGGGCCAATATAGATAAACCCAACTTTCAGCTTATCTGCCGATGCGCTGTAGGCCACACCGAAGCTCAAAAGTGCAGCCAGCAACACCGAGGCCAGTTTGGCAAAATACTTCATTTTCTTATTTCCTCCATCTATGGTGAGTTTCAACAGCACAATTTCTTTTTATCGCTCGGCGCGAAAGGGCTTGCCCAGACAGGCCGGCGCATTGAGGCGAATCCTGATCGCGTCTCTGGAAATCAAGACTAATACAACTATCGTCGCAATGTAAGGGAGCATTGACATAAAAGCGCCCGGGATTCCAAGGCCTGCCGCCTGGGCGTTTAACTGCAATATGGTGATGCCGCCGAAAAGGATAGCGCCCAGGAGCACGCGTGAGGGCCGCCAACTGGCAAAAACCACCAGTGCCAGGGCGATCCAGCCCCGACCGGCGGTCATATTCTCGGCCCACAGCGGGGTGTAGACCAGCGACAGGTAAGCTCCACCCAGGCCCGCCATCGCGCCGCCGAAGGCGACCGCTGCATAGCGGATGGCAATGACCGGATAGCCGATCGCATGGGCTGAAACATCAGAGTCGCCCACCGCGCGCAGGATCATCCCCCAGCGGGCGTGTTTCAAAAACCAGCCGCTGAGTGCGAGGATCATGATGGCCAGATACACCAGCGGGTCGTGGCCAAACAGTAATCGGCCGATGATTGGCAGATCGGTCAGGATCGGGATATGTATAGAGCGAATCTGCTCAATCGTCTCGCCCACGTAATCCAGGCCGACCAGCGCCGACAGCCCGGTGCCAAAGATGGTCAGGGCAAGCCCGGTGGCAACCTGGTTCGAAAGCAGGGTGAGGGTCAGCACAGCAAAAATCAGCGCGGCGACAAGACCGCACAGGCTTCCTGCCAGCAGGCCTGCCAGTGGCTGGCCGGTAAGCGTCACCGCGGCAAAGCCGAACACCGCGCCGATCAGCATCATGCCCTCGACCCCGAGGTTCAATACACCGGATTTTTCGCAGACCAACTCTCCGGTGGCGGCAAAGACCAGCGGTGTCGCTGCCGTCATCATCGTCATCATTGAAGCGATCAGCAGTTCGTTCATGTGGCAGACGCCTTATTGCCGATACGGGTCAGCCGGTAACGAGTCAGCAGGTCGAAGGCCAGCAGGTAGAACAGAATGATGCCCTGGAAAAGGCCCGTGACGGCTTTGGGCAGGCCCGCCGAGATCTGCGCGCCTTCGCCACCAATGTAGGTCACGGCGATTGCGGTTCCGGCGAGCGCCACACCCACCGGATGCAGCCGGCCCAGAAACGCCACGATGATGGCGGTAAAGCCATAACCCGGGGAGATTTTTGGCATCAACTGGCCGATCGTCGAGGCGGCCTCCATGATGCCGGCAAGCCCTGCAAGACCCCCACCGATGAGCAGGGTCGCCCAGATCATCCGCGGGTTGTTGATACCGGCATGGCGAGCGGCCAGCGGCGCTGAGCCAAATACCCGCACCTTAAAACCAAAACGGCTTTTGGTCAGTACGAACCACGCCAGCAGCGGTATCAACAGCGCGATCAGTGTGCCCAGATGTACCCGGTAGCCGGGAAACAGCATAGGGAGCAGGGCCGCATCGGGGAACATCCGGGTACCGGGAAAGCCCCAGCCCTGGGGATTGCGCCAGGGGCCCTGCACCAGATGCACCAGCAGTAATTCGGCAACATACACCAGCATCAGCGAGACCAGAATTTCGTTGGCGTTGAATCGGGTTTTCAGTAATGCCGGTATGGCGGCCCAGGCCATGCCGCCGAGCACGCCCAGCACCAGCATGGTCGGCAGTATCAGTAGATTGGTGCTGTCATAGAAGACCACCGCGGGTGCGCTGCCCAGCACTGCTCCGGCAATAAACTGACCCTCGGCGCCAATATTCCAGATTCCGGCACGAAACCCCACCGACAACCCGATACCAATCAGGATCAAAGGCCCGGCTTTGACTGCGACTTCAGACAGCCCAGACCAGGAGGTCAGTGGCTCAATAAAGTAGATATACAGCGCGATGCCGGGCGCTTTGCCCATGGTAAGAAAGATCGCGGCACCGGTCAGCCCGGTTAACGCCATGGCCAGCAGCGGCGACAGCCAGGCGGCTGACGCAGACTGGGTCGCCCGGGCCTCAAGCGCCAGCATGGGAAAGTGATTCCGTAGGCTCGCGGCTGGCGCCCATCAGCAGGCCAACTTCCTGGGTGGTGATATCAGATGCCAACTGCGGTTCAGACAGGGTTCCCTGC
>JBBWVW010000166.1:0-2939 GCA_050256425.1 Arenicellales bacterium
CTCTGGTGGCGGCGGCGCATTACATGCCGGCGCCCTGATCAAAGAAGTGGGCCTGAAAAGTGCTCTGATCCCGCGTTTTCCCGGTATCAACAGTGCGCTTGGCTGCACTATTGCCGATATGCGTCACGATTTCGTGCAGACAGTCAACGGCTTGCTCGACGACCTCGATATATCGGAACTGGATAGGCGTATAAGCGATCTAGCGAAGAAAGGCCTCGACCTTCTCGATGGAGCCGGGGCGGTCTTCAAGCGCATCGGATATCAGTTTGCACTCGACATGAGTTATCTGGGGCAGACCCATACGGTAGACGTGCCGTTGCTACTGGAATTCGACGGCAAGAGCACGGAGGTTTCAGTTGTCGGAATTCGCGACGCCTTCGAGGACCGCTATCGCCAGGTCTATGGCCGCCCGCTTGAGGGTATCCCGATTCGCGTGCTCAACCTGCGGGTCTCGGCACTCGGGCACCGACCCAAGTTTGACCTGGCTTTGTTGGCGCCAGCTGACGGGGTGTCGCTTGAGCAAGTGCACGTCGATACACGCCCGGTATGGTTTAACGATACCTGGCATGAGACGCCAATTTATGATCGTTTACCGATTTCGGTCGGCGTAACGGTGCCGGGTCCGGCGATTCTTGAGCAGCCGGATACCACTATTTTCATCGAGCCTGATCTCAAGGGTGATGTTGACCGCTTCGGCAATCTGCTAATAACCCGCAAGAATGAGGACTGACATTGTGTTAACCGTCGATGCCAAACGCACTGCTTTGATGTTAGTGGATATGCAGAACGACTTCCTGCATCCTAAGGGTGCCTATGGTCGCGCAGGGCAGTCCTGCGACGCCATCGCTGCCTTGCCGCCACGTCTGAGGCAGGTAGCCGACGCTGTGCGCGCTGCCGGGGGATTGATCGTTTCGACTCATTTCACTTTGGTTCCCGGCAAGGATGGTAATCCTCTCATGTCGTCACACCTTAAGAAATTGCGGCCGTTCCTGGGCAAGGGCGATTTTGCCCCCGGCAGTTTTGGTCAGGCGCTGATTAACGACTTGCAACCAGCTGACCTGAGTGTGGAAAAAGTCGCGTTCTCTGCCTTTTTTCAAAGCCGGTTGGAATGGGTACTGAACAAGGCTGGACTGGACACCCTGATTTTCGGTGGCATCGTCACCAACGGCGGAGTGGCCTCCACTGTGCGCGATGCCCATGTGCGGGATTTTTGCAACATTGTTCTTGCCGACGGCTGTGCGGCGTTCAGCGACGAGGCCCATGAAGCAACCATTAGATCCTTGGCGACGATCGCTGATGTTGCCACCTGCGAACAGGTGATTAACACGCTGCAGGGCTGATGTCATGGCGGGGCGGAGCAGCAGTGCGCTCGACAAAGTCAAGATCACCAAATCGGCCGAAGGTCTGTACGAACAGGATAAAACCCACTCTTCCCCACGGTTCGCCTTCCTTTATAGGCCTCGTTCAACAGCCTGGCGACGATACGGCAGAATGCGCCCAGCCGGTGGCGATGGTGGAGGTGTAGCCGCAGTAGCTTGAAGTAATTGATTCGGTCCTGCAAGGTCAGCAATCGTCTGGCGGGCCCGGAAGGCCTCGAATCTTCGGCTAAAGTCGTACGCCACCATTTAGAGTGGACCGTGAAGATTGATCCCCAGGCACTCAAGAAACGCTCTCTTATTTAACTTCTGTTGGCCGACAACTCAATCCGCCGGGGCGGCCAGAAGTTCCATGTGGCTGAGTAGGCGGACGAATCGGGCCAGCATGTCGTGTTGGTAGGCTGTTACGTCCATTTCGCGAAAATCGTAGAAGCCCTGACCCTCGCGCATTCCCCTGCGGCCGTCTTCCATCATCTCGGCGATTACAGGTGGTGGTTCGAAGCGGGGGTCGGGGAGCGCATCCTTGAGGTAGTTTGAAGCGTAATAGAGGATATCGACGCCGCCCCAGTCGATGAATTCAATCAGGCCCATGGTGGCGTAGCGCACGCCGAAGCCAAAGCGCACCGCCTCGTCGATCTCAGCCGGGCTCGCCACACCTTCTTCGACCATGCGTACCGCCTCGTTCATGGCGGCGGCCTGGATTCGGGGGACGATGTAGCCGGGCCGGGCAGCGCAGCGTACTGGACGCTTGCCTACGTGTTTGAGCAAGGCCATCAGTGAAGCCGTGCTCTCCCGGGCGGTTGCCGGGCCAGGGCTCACTTCCACCAGGGGAATGAGATAGGCGGGGTTGAGCCAATGGGCGTTGAGGAAGCGCGCCGGATTGTGCACGAAATCGGCCAATTGGGTAACCAGCATGGTTGACGTGGTCGACGCGATTACGGCCTGTTCATTGGCTTGGGAAATACGCTCCAGGGCAGGCTCCTTGATCTTCAGGATTTCAGGTACCCCCTCGAAGATGAAATCAGCTTGGGACAGCGTCTGGTCGGCTTCCGGCTCGGCTTGGAAGTGGATGCGGGCCATGATGGGCGGGATCTTGTCTTCGGGGAACACATCGAGCGAGGCCAGAAAGCGAAGATTCTTTTCGATCTGCGACAGTGCATTATTGGCAAAAGGGGCGGTCTGAGCATCTGGGCGTTTTTTCAGGTCGACCAGCGAAACCTCGTAGCCTGCATAAGCGAACACCTGGGCAATCCCCTGTCCCATCCGCCCGGCGCCGGCCGCCGCGATCTGGGGCAGGGCGCTCAACCGGGTCTCCTTTGTAACAAGTCGTGCATCTCGTCCCGGCTCAAATCGGCGAGCCCCAAGGTTTCCAGCGTCCGTCCCGTGGAGCGAAGATCCTTGCCGACCACGGCTGAGCCCAGCGCGAGGAGGCCGCGCGCCACCGGTGTTTCGGTACCTGCCCATACGCCGACAGAGACCAGGAACGCCAGGCCGAGCGCTACATCCTCCAGCATGTAGCGATGAGTCGTGAGTCCGATATCCTCGCGCCAATCGCCGCTGTCG
>JBBWVW010000167.1:0-23055 GCA_050256425.1 Arenicellales bacterium
AGTCGTCGGCCCGGCCGGACCCACGACCGCCACCCGGATGGATAAGTTCACCGATACCCTACTGGAACACACCGGCCTCGCCGGGATGATCGGCAAGGCCGAGCGCGGACCAGATGCGATAGAGGCAATTCGTCGCCATGGTAGTGTCTATCTGATCGCGGTGGGCGGCGCAGCCTACCTGGTTTCTCGCGCCATCCAGACATCACGGGTCGTGGCTTTTGAAGATCTGGGGATGGAGGCCATCTATGAGTTCGAGATCAAAGATATGCCCGTAACCGTCGCAGTCGATAGCACCGGCGCCTCGGTACATCAGGAAGGGCCCCGTCTATGGCGTAAGAAAATTGAATCATTTCCCGTGCGGGTCACCTGACAACATATATAACGGAAAGAACGTCATGCCTATCCGAGCTCGCCTTTGCACCTGCTGTGTCGCAATTCTCCTGGCACTGCTCGTACCCGGACCTACCCATGCGGAGGAAAACAGCTCAGGCACGTTTATGGGGGCGATGGACACGACACACCCCACCTGGTTCAAGGAGAGTTTTCTAGATTTCGAAGAGGATATTGCCCAGGCCACGACCGAAGGTAAGCGCCTGGTACTGTATTTCTGGCAAGCGGGCTGCCCCTACTGCAATGCCCTGGTCGAGCACAATTTCACCCAGCGTGACATCACCCAGACAATGCGTGAACATTTTGACCTGGTAGCAATCAATATGTGGGGTGATCGCGAAATCGTCCAAGTGGGTGGGCGCGAATTTAACGAGAAAACTCTCGCTAGTGCACTCAAGGTGCAATACACCCCGACTTTGCTGTTTTTCGATGAGGCACGCAAGGTGATACTGCGCCTAAACGGCTATTATCCGCCGGACGATTTTCGTAAAGCACTGGCGTATGCAGGTAACCAAGGGGAGAAGCACGGCACCTTCGCTGACTACTTGGCAAACCAGCCAGGAAGTTCGGCCCACACCGCCCTGCACACTGAAGAATTTTTTGAAGCACCGCCTTATGACCTGTCGCTACAGGACGGGCGGGCGCTGGCCATCTATTTCGAGCAGGGTCAATGCCGTGAGTGTGACACACTGCACCTGCAACTGCTGTCACAACCGATTGTGCGCGTCCAGGCCACGAAGATGCGCGCGGTGCAGCTTGACATGTGGTCCGAAACTCTCCTGATCACACCGGATGGACGCAAGCTGAGTGCGCGGGCATTTGCCCATGAACTGAATGTGCAGTTCGCACCCACGGTGGTATTCTTTAACGCCAAGGGCACCGAGGTGATGCGCCTGGATGGGGCCTTTCGCGCTTTTCACACCCAGGGCATTATGCGCTACGTCAACGACCGCGCTTATGAGCATGAACCCAGCTTCCAACGCTACCTGGGAGAATACGCGGAGCACCTGCGTGCGCAGGGTTTCGATGTTGATATTTGGAGCTACGAGCAGCCGGTCAGCCGCAACGGGCAGGCCGCGCTGATCGACTGATACTTCACACACAAGTAGCAGTTGTAGTTATGAGGCCTCCCGATCACATCCGTGAGGATTTCTCGCGCGAGCCATTGGATTTGGCTTCGCTGGCGAGTGAACCCATGACGCAGTTCGAGTCCTGGTTTTTAGAAGCCTGCACGATCGATCCAGAAGCGCCCAATGCCCTCAGCCTGGCCACTGCCTCTTCAGCAGGACGACCGAGTGTGCGTACGGTGTTGCTCAAACTCTACGATGAATCCGGCTTTATCTTTTTTACGAACTATGGCAGCCGTAAGGGCCGTGATCTCACCGAGAACCCCTTCGGTTCAATGCTGTTTCCATGGACCCGCCAGGGGCGCCAGGTCATTGCCAATGGTCCGGTAACCCGTATCTCGAGCGCCGAGTCACTGAAATACTTCCTAAGCCGCAGCCGCGGCAGCCAGCTAGGCGCCTGGACATCGACTCAAAGCAGCGTGATTTCAACGCGCTCCGTACTCGAGTCCAAGCTGTATGAAATGAAAAGCAAATTCTCCCGCGGAGAAATTCCCCTTCCCACGTTCTGGGGAGGCTACCGGCTGGAGCCAGAAACGGTTGAATTCTGGCAGGGCCAGGCTAACCGCCTGCACGATCGCTTCCTCTACAGCCGTGATGCGAGCGGACCCTGGCAGATAGAGCGCCTCGCGCCTTAGCGTTTTTTGACACTACGAGCCAATACCAGTCGTTAGCGCTGGATGTCACCGTCTTGAGAGTCAGGCTGGCTCCATCACACCCATGTTTTCTGCCGGCAAGCGCACTGGAAATCGTGCACGAATAGCCTCATCGAGAGCCGTTGGGATGTGTACCGGTCGAGGAGCAGCAAGGATCTGCGCCACTCGTGCGCGGGCATTTTCCAGCAGGTCTGGACGACCTCTCTCGTTCCACTCCTTGGGACTCAGACGATCACTCACCTCGGGGTACACGTAATCGCGTTGCATCAACGCCCTAGTCTGACTGTGCCCCAAAAAATGACTTGGCCCACCGATGCAGACCTCCCGAATCGCATCAATCGATAGTGACTCGTCGGTCACCTCAATGCCACGAATGGTGCGGTTGATGGCGCCCAGCATATCGTTGTCTATGACGTAACTCTCAAGGCAACAACCCAACAGGCTGGCGTGCATTCCGGCAGCCTCGTAGACCAGGTTGGTGCCACTGTGTCCGGCCAGCACGTTGGTATAGGCCTTCTCGTAACCAGACTGCGCATCTGGCAGCTTGGCATCGGCCATGCCTGCGGCAATGCCCGTGGGCAGATCATAGTAGCGCCCCATCTGGCCGCAGGCCGCCATCAGCACTGCCTGCTCACCACTGCCGCCACTCATCGCCCCCGTGCGCAGATCAGAGACAAAAGGCCAGGTGCCAAAAATGCACGGATGGCCCGGCTGAAGCAAATTGACATAGACCAGTCCCCCCAGCACCTCAGCAACTTCCTGCACCACAGCACCCGCCAGTGCCGCAGGACTGGTAGCACCAGCCTGGCCAGCTGCCAGCAGCAGTATGGGCATACCGTGACGGACGCAAGCTTCCAGCACCCGGCAGGCGTCTTCGGCAAAACGCATTGGCGGAACAACGAAGCAGCACGAACAACTGACAAAGGGTCGTTCACGCCATGCCTGTTCGCTGCCAGCGATCATCTCCAGCATTTCCATAGCCTGATCGACATGTGCGGGGTCCACAAAACTGGTGCCCACATGTTTACGGGTACCGGCAACCGCCACGTAACATGTATTGAAATCCATCTCGGCCGGGTCTTCGATATCGCGCAACACCATGGACCGTTGAAAAAAATGAATATGCTCCATCTCGTCAACAATACGCGCGGCATCGTATAGGTCCTGAGCTGTGGATTCGCGGTACTCGCGCTTGACCGTGTCCACCACGTGCACGGCCGCACCCGCAGTGCCGAAATAGGTACGACTGCCACTCAGATGCAGATCGAAACGGGAATCCTGCGCATATAGCGTGATATTGCGCGCGCAGCGGGCCAAGGTATCTTCGATTAGCGAGCGGGGGAAAAGTAACCGGCCATCGTCCGTCAACGAGCCGCCGGCCCGAGTCACCAGTTCAACGCAAGAGGGCAAAGCATTGGCAAAACCGATAGTCTCAAGGATCTCGAGCGCCGCTTCGTGGATACGGCTGACCTCATCCTGAGTCAACGGCTGATAGCGCCCGCCAGACAGTCCGGGGCGCACTGGTTTTTCGTCTTCGGGTACCGGTGCCGCACGCAACGCCTGTCGTGCCGTCCTGCCACCCATCCGATTGGACTTTCCTGTCATCTTTGCCCCCTGCTACCCGGCTCGATGCATCCTACTTTAATCAGAACACTCAGTCTGACGGCCACGCCTGTCTGCACGCAGCAATGTGGTCGCCATTTCATTACCTCTGAGCATGACCCGTTGATACGTCGGCAATACTTCAAAACCAGACTGTGCTCCGGGCTCCACAACACCTCCACTCAGGAGTATGCCACTGTGGCCTGCATTCATAGCCAAGCGTATCGTCTCGGCATTGTAGTCGCCGTTTCCCCCGAAGGGAACGGAGAAAATAGAAGTTTTCTGTACCTCCGGCAAGTTGTTCAGAAAGCGCCAGTTCTCATCGATTTCGCGCCACTGCTCAGCCTCGTTAAGCGATGCCATCACGTAATGGTTAAGACTGTGACTGCCATAGCTCAACAGCGGATGAGCTAGCAATCCCGCACTGGTGGGCGTATAGATTCTCTGAAGATCGGCTGGCAACTCGACTTCTGTCAGGAAATCATCTAAAGCGCTCTCAACCACACGACTGTTGTTCCGCGGATCTTTGGTATAGCGATAAAAAGGCTGATCAGGGTCGCGAAAGAATCTGTCGGAGTGGCGATGCTCAAACTCGGCGACCCGACTGGTATTGATAATAAAACGTATCTTGTCCCGCCAGAAAATACCGCCGTCCATGAAGGTGCGGTTAACGAAAATCGTGAGTGGTATCTGTAACGCTTCGAAAACACCCAGCGCCTCATCGGTAATACAGCGATACCCGTCATCCGCGGTGACGGCAGCCAAGCCGGTGCGATCTAGCGCCATGCAATATTCATCGAGCGGCAAGAATCGAAAATAACGGGAAAGCGTTTCTAACTGGCGGAACAGGAGTCCAGGTGAAACATTGTGCAGGCCTTTCGCAAGCGCGGCTGGTGGGGAACTGAAAGTGCCGTGGTAAAGCAGCACTATGCCCACACGCTTTGCCAGCCCCTCTAGTGTCTGCTGCTCGGTACTCATCAGTATCTGCCATCCTCCAAGCCAATCGAATTCGGCCCTACGCGAGCCCAGTAGCTAAAGGCTAAACTACGAGGACCATTTCAGGCAAAATAAAAATGTCAGTTTCAACTACCCAATTTCATCTGGGCGCGCAGGAGATTCTCAAAACTGTGCAATTCGGCCCACTGGTCGACGCCCTTGAAGCAATGCACCGCGAGGCGCCAGCTGACGTTAGGGATATGCTGCTGGAACAGGCTGGTTCTAAGGAAAAGGACTATTGCCTGATCAGGGCTGCCTGGCAACGCGGCGAAGCCTTGGGGGTCAAGATCGCAAGTATCTTCCCCGAGAACCAGACACTTGAGCTGCCGGCTATCCACGCGGCCTACATTCTTTTCGATGGAACCACAGGGGTGCCTTTGCAGTCTATTGACGGTACCGCACTGACTTACCTCAAGACCGCGGCCGACTCGGCGTTGGGCTCACGACTGTTGGCACGGCCTGACTGCCGGCGCCTGTTGATGGTCGGCGCGGGTGCCATGGCGCCTTATCTCATCGAGGCACATTGCACGGTCCACCCAGGTATCGACAACATCCGGATCTGGAACCGCTCTGCCAACAGACGCGATGCGCTAATCGAACAGCTACGCCCATCACGCACTGTCGGCCCGGCTGAAGACCTGGCCACCGCTGTCGCCTGGGCCGACATTGTCTGTTGCGCCACCATGACAACAGACCCACTGATTCGTGGAGAATGGCTGAGCCAAGGCGTCCATCTCGATCTGGTTGGCGCTTTTCGCACAGACATGCGTGAAGCGGATGACGAAACACTTCGCAGAGGGAGGCTGTTCGTGGACTCACGCCAAACCACTATCGGCGAGATCGGCGAACTGCTTGTCCCGATGGACGCTGGCGTTATCAGTGAAGAAGACGTGCTCGCCGACCTTTATCAGTTGTGCGCCGGCCATCCGGGGCGTGGCAACCCAACCGAAATCACGATATACAAAAACGGGGGAGGCGGCCATCTGGACCTGATGACCGCACGCCACATCCGGGAACGCTGTACCTAACCCTGGGCCGGCAGGTAAAAACTTCTACCCGGGATTTCAACACCTGCAGGAAAAGCGGTGTCCAGACCAACGTCGGCAACACCCAGAGCGCAAGTTCAACGCGAATCACAAAGCGATATCTTGCGCGTTGCTCTCCCGTGCTGCTGAACAGAAATAAAGCGGACATCAGGATATCCAGCAAGACCACGAAAAAGAATATCGGCACCAGTGCAGGCACGATCACCGTCGTCACAAAGGCCCAGCCCTGCTAACTGGCCCGTGCCAACACGAATGGGCCAGCGCTGCCAGGATACAAAGCACCAGTGCCAGCGTTGTTCGCAGTACCCCCAATTGGCACAGCAGTTTAGTCAGTAAAGCCAATACGGAAGCTTAAATAGTTAGAAGGCTCGCGGTAGGCATGAGAAACATGTTCTCAGTTATCGCTAGCCCGAGACTCATTATCAGGACCAGTTGTCGCCTGGAGCACTTCCTGGCGGGTGTCTAACAACAAGTCATCATAGTTTTTCTGTGCGGTCTCGCACACACCCAGATTTCTGGTAAAGGGGGAGCAAGATCCGCCGTAACCGCACCCTGGGTAAATAACGCCATGTAAACCCCGCGCCACAATCCACCCTCCCGCCGTTATCGCCGCCAGACCCCATGTGGTGCCTGTCTTTACCGCACCTTCCAGGTCTGGCTCCGATCTACGTGGCTCGGTCAACGTTCCGACTACGCGAAGAGATGGGACCAGGCTTGCCGCCGACACGCCAAAACCTTTGAGCGCCTTGGATTGGATGACCAGCCAAATACTCTCATCTTCAAAATGAAGCCCTCCCAACACCAGATAGACGACTTCCGGTGTTTTTATCACGATGGTTTCGCGGGATATCGCAGCGCCGTCGATTACGCGAAAGCCGATCAGGCCACACTCAACATCATGGTATTCGGATTTCTTTTTTTGGCTCACGACTCGAAAAATCTGCGAGATGATCGACTGAGTCAGAAAATCCAACCCACTTGCAGGAATGTAGGCATCACTAGCCGACATAAATACTGAGCCATTCGCCCCGGCAAGCATCTGCTTCAAGGACTTACCTTGCCCAGCCAACTCGATGTCAACACTGACCTGTCCTCGTATCGGTAAATCTTTGTTGCGTAACTCAGGAATCTGCTCGATCTCCATCTTTTCTATTTTGAAACCCAGTTTTGTGCTGTAAAGATCGCCCCGAGCGTCCACCATCAAATCCATGTCAAACTGGCCCCCGGATAACTGCCCGGAATCGGCGTCAACCGTCAGGACGCCATCATGAGTCTTAATGCTCGCACTCAGATTCCCCGCCTCAGCCTTTCGAGCAATCAGTTGTCCGATCTTGAGCACAACGTCCAAATCAACTCCTTTAACCCAACTGAGAGGCAAGGGGGTATCACTAAAAATTGGCCCCTCGGTACTTGATTTTTTCGTAGTTTCAGGCGGCGCCGGGAATAGTTCAATCAGACTCAAGCGCTTTGAATTGAGTTCGCCGCTAAGGCGCAACTTGTCATCCTTGGCAATCTGCAGTTCGGGTAAGGCCGCTATATCCAGACCATTAATCGAAAACGAACCGGCCAGATCATTATTGGCCACTGTCAATGAAAAATGATCTGAATGAAGCCCTTGGTCGTCCAGCGACAAACTACCGGAAAAGGCCATGGGCCCAAGATCAGGAAACTTACCGGGCAGAAATGCATCAAGGTTGGCAAGTGATTGGGCCTCTACCCGGGCATCGACATGCATGCCACTACGTAATGGCCATGCAAGAGCGCCAGCAACCGATGCGCTGATACCGGTGGCGTCAAGATTGAGACGGCCCTTGAGCAGTTGAGTCGCGCCACCAGCCCGGTGGACGGTGCCGTGCAAAGATAATGGGCCTGCACCGGGTAATTCGCTGTTGAGCAGGTGATTCAGTTTAATGACATCATCGGTCTCAAAACGCCCTTTCAGGTTGAATCCAGCACCCTTTTCCAACGCGCTCACCTGACCGTGAATAAGCGCCTCGAGCGCATCAGTCTTGATATCCAGCGTGAGGAAATACGGCGCGTTGGGCTCAGGCGCTCCCACCAGACTGGCTTTTAGCTTTACCGGATCAGCGTATGACGGATTGATATGCAGTTGCTGGGCAAACCGCTCGATGTTGACCAACTCAACATCGATTGCCAAAGAAGATGCGCCGAGCTGGGTAATATATGGCACCTCTCCGGAAAAACGACCTAGCCTGATACTCTCTCCTGCGAGTGTGCCTTTTAGTTCCGTAAGGCTGGTGCGCTCGGCGGTATGCTGAATTCGGGCACTTCCCTTGGCGCCAATCGCTGAATAATCATCGAGGGGCAATTCGAGCAAGCGACCCATTGCACCGATATCGTCAATCGAAACATCGACTATCACATCCAGCCGTGGTTCCCCAACTATCGACTTGATTGCGCCGTCGAAACTGACACGACCCAGATCATTAGTCCAAATACCGGCGAGTTGAGTCAATGCCAAAGCGCCAGGGTCGCCAGTCAGTGCGCCGTGAACCTCGCCTTTGGCGGTCAGAGGTAAGTTAAGACCAAACGGTGCCGCCAGTGCCGCAATGTCACCCGCACTGGCTGTAAAGGGCAGGTTGAACTGTGCCTGCTTGCCCAAGGGGCCGATAGTGCCGGTCGCCTTAAGACTGAGCGAATCAGCATTGAGTTCGAGATCAATCTCGGTGACATGAGTATCACCGGGCCGGCCGCTGACACGGGCACTGGCCGATGCGCGCCCCACATACGGCAAGCCCAAGCCATACGCCTTAAGAAATGGACCAAGGCTCTTGGTTGTGACCTGGGTTGCGAACTCCACCCAGGGACCCCCAGAGGCCCCCAGTTGTTCCACGCGCCCCGTTGCCTTGGCGCGCGCATGCTCTCCTTCCGCTTTGACCACCACATCATCAATGCGAAAATTGCCCAGAGAACCGCTTAGCGTTCCCTGCGCCTGTGCCGTCCCAGCAAACGGCACCTTTCCTTTGTATAGGCTCACCAGTTCGCCCAAATGCTCGGTCTCAAGGAGTACCTGAAAACGACTGGATGGTTCAGAGCCACGGCGGCCGGGGCGTACCAGGCTGAGTGAACCCGATGTGGTCAGCCGCAGTAGCGAAGATTCTGTCGTGATATCAACATTTTCCAGTCGCAGATTCCGATCGGGCCGACCGCGCAGGTAAGCTGTCACGGCGGCGCTACCATCGAGCAGTCTCGCGTTTCTCGCTGACAACCCCGGTATCACAACCTGCATCGCAGCCTTGAGATCACGGGTTTTGAGATCCAGTGCAAGATCAAAATTAGCGCCGTCCATTAAGTCATTGACACTGCCATGAACCTTGCCGGCCATTGTCCCCAGCGAAAGGTCCAAAGTGGCTTCCAGATCGTCATCCTTAAGGGTCAACGAGCCGGCTAAGGTCAATGCTGCCCCGTTCAGGCTGCCAGTCAGCACAGCCTCGCTACCCTCATCCTCTGAGGGCAACGTCAAAGTCAAACGTTCAAGATATAGATCCTGGTGCAACCACGGATCACGCCCAGCAAATACCAGTTGTGCATCCTGAATCAACACATTACGTACAACCAGTCGCGGTAAGGCGGGCGGCAACTTGGCCGATGGCTGCTCTCGGTCAAAGTGCCAATTAGCCTGACCATCAGCACTGACCGCCAGTTGGAGCGTTGCGCCATCCAACTGCAGCCGGTCAATCACTGCTATGCCAGAGAACAGCGGCCATAGATCAAATTCGACAACTCCATTTTTAAGTTCCAGTAGATCGACATCAAAAGTATCTGTGGGGCTCGCAAGGTGCAATCCGGACACTTTCAGACGGGTCGTCGGCCACAGTTGGAAATCCAGTGAATCGCTTATCGTCACCTCACGATTAATGGCAACACTCAACCAACCCGCCAGAGCATCGCGATGATCGTTCCAGTTCAGGTACTGCAGCGCCAGGGCGAGCACCGTGACCGTAGCCACCAGTACGGTCACAACCGATAGAATAAGCCGCTTGACCAGTTTCACCATTGGGGATGCAAGCAGATGCCGCAATTCATGGAGGCGAAATCTCGCGACCAAAGTTCATGACAGTTAAGATACCCCAAGATGAGTTGGGCGGCAAACCAAACCAAAGCCAAACCGGACGGGCGGTATCCAGCACAGGCAATCATCGGTCCACTGATATGAAAACATCGATCAACGATAACAAGCTGAGCAAGCGACTGCGTCGCAAGACTGGGCAGGCGATCGAAGATTTTCAGATGATCGGCGAGGGTGAACGAGTTATGGTCTGCATCTCCGGAGGCAAGGACTCCTTTACCCTGCTCGATATACTCAAGCGATTGCGCCAGCGGGCTCCGATCTCCTTTACTCTCCGGGCGGTTCATCTGGATCAGAACCAGCCCGGATTCCCGGTTGAAACACTACGGGAATATCTTGAAACCACCGGGGTGCCCTTTGATGTCATCGATGAAGATACCTACAGTATAGTAAAGCGTGTTATTCCTGAAGGCAAAACCATGTGCGGACTATGCTCGCGGCTGCGCCGGGGCATTCTCTACCGCTATGCTCGTGAACACGGCATGACCCGGATCGCCCTGGGGCATCACCGCGATGACATGATCGAAACCCTGTTTCTGAATATGTTTTATGGTGGCCAACTAAAATCAATGCCTCCCAAACTGCTAAGCGACGACGGCAACAATGTGGTAATCCGTCCGCTGGCCTATTGTACCGAGGCCGATATCACCGATTACTCTCGTCTACGCGAATTCCCGTTGATCCCATGTAATTTGTGCGGCTCACAGGATCACCTTCAGCGCCAGGCCATCAAGAAGATGCTTGCTGGCTGGGAGAAATCGCGCCCAGGACGCATGGCCAGCATTTTTCGCAGCCTGACCCGCGTCGCGCCGAGTCAACTGGCTGATCGGAATCTTTTCGACTTCGCTGCATTGGACTCACACCAAGAATTCAGTCAATGGCTTCCAGAAGGTGTCAACGAACACCCGGCCGGCTCGGATTCTATCGAACCCCTGGAGCGTACTGTTTGAACGCTGATACCTTCAACCCGGGCCTGCTGGAATACCTGCACCGATCCCCTACCCCATTTCATGCTGTTGCCAGCATGGTCAAACACCTGCAGGCACAGGGCTTCACGGCGCTCGACGAAGGCGCAAAATGGTCCTTGTCGCACAAAGATGCGGCGTTTGTTGCTCGCAATGATTCCTCGCTGTGCGCCTTTCGAATCGGTAGTTCCCCAATCAGTGAAACCGGAATCCGTATTATTGGAGCCCATACCGATAGCCCCTGTCTGAAGATCAAGCCTCGACCTGAATCCTGTCGTGAAGGCATTTTACAACTCGGAGCTGAAGTCTACGGCGGCGCACTACTTGCGCCCTGGTTCGACCGTGACCTGTCGCTGGCTGGACGAGCCACTTGCAAGACCCACCAAGGAAAATCCATCTCGGTACTGATCGACTTTGAAAAACCCATCGCGATCATCCCCAGTCTTGCAATACACCTTAACCGCGATATTCACAAGAATCGCTCCATCAACCCACAAAAAGAGCTGGTGCCGCTGTTATGTGATCTCGCGGGTGAGACAGAGCCTGATTTTCGCCAGATGCTGGCCGACCAAGCACGCCAACAGCACCCCGATGCAAAGATTGAGGCAGTCACCGACTTCGAGATCAGCTGCTATGACACGCAACCGGGGCAACAAGTAGGCCTGAATGGCGACTACCTGGCCAGTGCGCGCCTGGACAACCTGCTCAGTTGTTATGTCGGCCTGCGCAGTCTTCTTGATGCCGACAGCGACACAACTGTGCTCCTGATCTGTAATGATCACGAGGAAGTCGGAAGCGTTTCCGCAGCTGGCGCCCAGGGTCCATTACTGCGCTCGATCCTGGAACGGCTCTGCCAACCGGGGGAGTCACTGACCCGTGCGCTGTCACGCTCACTACTGGTCTCGGCCGATAATGCCCATGCAGTTCACCCCAACTATGACGATAAGCATGACCCGCAACACCGACCGCGGCTGAACGGCGGCCCGGTGATCAAGTTCAACGCTAACCAACGCTACGCCACCAACAGCGTCACCGCTGCAATCTTCCGTGACCTTTGTGCCAAGGCGAAGGTGCCGGTACAGACCATCGTCATGCGCAGTGACATGGCCTGCGGCAGCACTATTGGCCCAATCACAGCCAGCATGGTGGGTATTGATACAGTAGATGTGGGTGCACCACAACTGGGCATGCATTCACCGCGCGAAGTTACCGGCTGGCGTGACCCAGTCTGGCTTTATCTGGCACTCAAGGCTTTTTTCGAATCACCGGCCCGACCCGGTCAGTGAGCCCGCCCGACCCGAAGGCAGACTACGGGCTCCTTCGTGGTCTGCTATTCGACTTTGACGGCACACTGATCGACAGCGAGCTTGATCTTCACCTGCCGGCATTCAACCAGGCATTTGTCGATGCCGGACTGGCTTGGCGCTGGGATGTATCTGAGTACACTCAGTTGCTACAGGTGCCCGGTGGTCACGAACGTATCTGCGCCTACGCCGAGCAACACTGTCCTGAACTGAGCGCCGCCCAACGCAATACGTTGGCCAGAAAACTGCATACGGCCAAGAACGCGAGGGTACAACAACGACTGAATGATCGCCCCCTCAGCCTGCGCCCTGGTATGGACAAGTTACTTAACCAGGCGAGCCGGGCCGGGCTACGGCTAGGCGTTGCCAGTACCGCAAACTCGCGCACCATCGAATCAGCCTTAAGCGGCGCGTTAGCGCACAAAACGTCTGGGCGCTTTTTGACACGATCGTTGGCGGCGACCAGGTTGTCCAGGTAAAACCTGCACCCGACGTGTACTTACACGCACTTAAGAACCTTCAACTTGATGCCAGTGAGGTTATTGCAATCGAAGATTCGCCGCCCGGCCTTGCGTCTGCGCAGGCAGCTGGACTGGTTACCGTGATCTGGCCCAACGCAATGACCTGTGGAGAAAATTTTGATACCGCAGCACTGGTACTCGACTATCACGGCGATCAGGCCAACCACACCTTGCCAAGCACCTCGACACAAACACACGCGAGTGACCTCATCGACCTTGACCGCTTGGCTGCCCTGCTAGGATAACCCTCCCTACCGTCACACGCGAGGGTTTGTCCGGCGCAAAAAAAACCGGGCACAAGGCCCGGTTTCGTCTGGCCCAGCACTCGGACGCCTGATCAGCGCCCGTGCCGGCTGTGGGCTTTACTGGGATTGCTCTACCATGTAATCCACAGCCAACTTAATGTCATCATCACTCAGGTGGGCGAAGCCGCCCTTGGGAGGCATAAAACCGGTCTCGCCCTGATAGCCAACGATCGCGTGCTCATAAAGCACTTCGGCACCCTGCGCAATACGATCCACCCAAACGGTTGGATCGCCGACTATGGGGGCGCCAGCTACGCCAGAGGTATGACAGGCCATACAGCCACTGTTGTAAATGGCTGCGCCGTCGGCATTAGCCACCATAGGCACCAGGCCAAGCAGGGCCGTGCTGATAAAAATGAATCGTTTTTTCATTGATTAACTCCTTGCGATTAGGTTGACAGAAGATAAAGCCGTACTGCCATAATTCTACTGGCACGTACCGGCAAAACTGTTAAGTTCCAGTCTAGAGCCTGAATGGAGACAGGTAAACGTGCCAGGTTCATGACTCGTAAAAAAGGTGGTTGCCAATTTTCTGGACCAAGCGCAACTGGTGACTCCAATCTGGTGTGACCTGATAGGCGTGAAAATGGGTTGCGCCCTTCAATGGCAATTCCCTGGGTGCGGCATATGCCCGCTCCGCTACCGCCAGCACCGAGGTCCAGGCTAGTGGGTCTCGGTGCGTGTGGCGCACCTGCTGGCGGGTCCAACTGAACTGATGAGGCTGCCAGACCACGCCACAGACCGTGTCCGGGTAGGACGTACTGTGCATCCGGTTCAAGGTAACGCCAACCACCGCAACCTGACCATCAAGTGGCTCACCGCGCGCTTCGTGATAAATATTCAGCGCCAGACAGCCAACTTCTAAAGACACATAAGCATGGCTCTGTCGTTGTGATGCAAAGCCTAAAGCCCCGACCACTAACCCAAGCAATGCGACGCGCCGCAATGCCAGTAAGAGCGGTACAGGTCGTCGAGTCGGATGCATAAACATAGCGCGTTGCAATAGGCGGGAAAAGCCCGGTTCAGTTGTACTCGCCCTGTGGATGCCAGGGCGACAGGCTGACCACTTTGCCATTCAAACTGGGCCCCTTATTGCAACTTACCGGGACCCGGAGATTACGGTCAGCACTGATGAGTGACAATAATATTAGTATTTTATTATTTTCTCAACCTTTTTTTAAAGCTCCCGAGTGGCATCGAAGCGGATCTCAGGCCAACGATCCTGGGCGAGGCGCAGGTTTGCGCGATTTGGCGCGAGATAGGCCAAGGCTCCAGAGGCATCCAGTGCCAGATTCTGTGGCGATTTGCGTCTAATTTCGTCTATTTTCCCCGATTCCTTGCTATCTATCCACCTAGCAGTGATAACTGGAACAGCTTCGAAAACGCAATCAACACCGTACTCGTGCTTCAGCCGATGAGCCACCACATCAAACTGCAGTATGCCTACCGCCCCGAGAATCAAATCATTGCTTTGTAATGGACGAAATACCTGGGTTGCCCCTTCCTCGCTTAACTGGTCGAGGCCCTTGTTGAGCGCCTTGGCCCGCAGGGGGTCTGCCAGACGGACCCGGCGAAATAGCTCCGGCGCAAAACTTGGTATTCCGGAGAACTTAAGTTCCTCTCCCTCGGTAAAGGCGTCACCAATTTGTATCGTGCCGTGATTGTGCAGGCCAATGATGTCCCCGGCGACGGCGGTGGTAGCCGACTCACGGCGCGAGGCCATGAAGGTAATTGCGTTATGCAGCTGTAGATCACGCTGCACACGGACGTGGCGCACACGCAATCCTTTCTGGTAAGTGCCCGACGTAATACGCACGAAAGCGACGCGGTCATGATGGGCAGGGTCCATGTTTGCCTGAATCTTGAAAACAAATCCTGTAAAACTCGGCTCGGCACTTTCCACTACACGCGACTCCGTAATGCGCGGCAATGGCGCCGGGGCATAATCAACAAAGGCATCAATAAGTTCGTCGGTACCCTCGTGGTTCAGTGCCGAACCAAAAAACACGGGTGTTAATTTGCCAGCAAGGTAGCCGGCTCTATCAAAAGCATGGGATGCACCCTGGAGTAGTTCGATCTCCTCACGAAGCCGCTCCGCATCAGAGCCGGCAATCGCATCCAGTTCCGGGTTATCCAGGCCCTGGACGATTCTTGCTGGCGAACCACCGGCGCCGGACCGGTCGAACAGTGATGTGGAATCTTCATGAAGCCGGTAGACGCCACGAAAATGGCGGCCCGAACCCAGCGGCCAGGTCACAGGCGCGCAGTTGATGCGCAGCACAGATTCCACCTCGTCCAGCAATTCCACAGGATCACGAGTCTCGCGATCCATCTTATTGATAAACGTCATGATCGGGGTATCGCGCAAGCGGCAGACATCCATTAACTTGATCGTGCGTTCCTCGACACCCTTGGCCGCATCGATCACCATCAGCGCCGAATCTACAGCGGTCAACGTCCGGTAGGTGTCTTCCGAAAAATCCGCATGGCCAGGCGTATCCAGCAGATTGACGATAAAGTTGCGATATTCAAATTGCATCACCGAGGACGTTACCGAAATGCCGCGCTCCTTCTCGAGCTGCATCCAGTCTGACGTCGCGTAGCGACCACTCTTACGAGCACGAACAGTCCCGGCTTCCTGAATGGCACCACCGTAATGCAGGAATTTTTCCGTCAGCGTGGTCTTGCCCGCATCGGGATGTGAGATGATGGCGAACGTGCGTCGCCGGTGCACCTCGGCGAGATGATCTGACATGGAATTCTTATTGGCGCAGGCGGAACGGGCGCCGATTATAGCCGGCTATGGCAAATCCTTCCTTGCAACGGCTGCCGCTTCCAGGCTTTCAGGGCACAGGGCCTATCCCGTTAAGCCGATATCTCATCGCTCTTCCCTTATTTCACGCTCATCTTCCTGAGACCTGGCGGGCCCAAAAGATCGAGCAAAAGGCAACGGTATCTGCGGATTATATTTAGCGAAATCAACGGTCCGGTGACGGCGTACTAAGGTGATGCGATAACGGGTTTTCCATCTGCGCCGGTTCATAGTCGAAAACGTCCAAAGGCAGGGCACATTACCCAGTTCAGCGATGAGTCATCAAGTCCCAGTGTAACCCTGTCCTTGGCCTGACACTACCACTGTCGCTGGCGTTGCTACTCTTCGCCACAGCCACAAGCATGGGGCATAATTCCAACAACCTTGCATCCAGCCGGTAAAGCCAATGAACACGCCCCCTGCTGACTACCTGACGACTCGTGAATTGGCAGAAATGCTTCGAATCAGGGAACGAAAAGTATATGACCTGGTCGCCAGCAACCGCGTACCCTGTACCCGGGCAACAGGCAAATTATTGTTCTCCCGGTCAGCTATCGAAGCCTGGCTGGGATCAAATGAGACAGGTCCGAAACGAGTTGAAAGCCCAGTCTCTCGACCAGACGTCGTTTTGGGCAGTCATGACCCTTTGCTGGAGTGGGCGCTGAAAGAATCTGGTTGCGCAATGGCCAGTCACTTTGGTGGCAGCCTCGACGGCCTGGAACGTTTCGCTGATGCTAAAGGCACCGCCAGCGCTCTGCACCTGTTTGAACCCGAAGGGAGTACCTGGAACCTTGCCACGATCACCGCCCGCTTTTCTGGCCAGGCAGTGGTACTGATTGAATTTTGCTGGCGTGAACGCGGTCTGATCCTGCAACCCGGCCTAGAAGAAAACATTGCCTGCATCGCCGATCTGGCCGATCGCCGGGTCGTTGCCCGCCCGCCCGAGGCCGGTAGTCAGATTCTACTTAATCAGATGTTGGATAAAGCTGGAATTGACGTCAAGCAATTACAGTTCACAACAACGGTCCATAGCGAGACCGACGCTGCATCGGCAGTTCTGGAGGGTCTCGCTGATGCGGCATTGGGCTTGCGCGCGCTGGCTGAACGCTATCGCCTGGCCTTTGTCCCGGTCATGCGTGAGCGCTTTGACCTGCTGATTGATCGACGCGCCTGCTTCGAACCCCCATTGCAAAAACTGATCCACTTCTGTGGCTCACCGGCATTTTCCGATAAAGCAGCCAGCCTGCCTGGCTACGAGGTGCAAGGTTTCGGCACGGTACACTTCAACGGCTGAGTTCCCGGCCCCCCTACCGATAGTAGCCATACCGGGGTCTTATCGGGCGTTAGGAAAAAACAATTGCTTACCATCCCGACGATAGGCGGCAATTGCCTGCTGCCCTTGGCCGCCGATCATCCAATCGACAAACACTTGGCCTGTCTTCGCCTTTACATGTGGATGCTTTAATGGATTAACCAAAATAATGCCGTACTGATTGAATAGCAACGGATCGCCTTCAAACAGAATTTGAAATTCGTGCTTGTTGGCAAAGCTAAGCCAGGTGGCACGATCAGTTATCGAATAAGCATCCATGCCTACAGCCACGTTCAGGGTTGCACCCATTCCGGAGCCGGTCTCACGGTACCAAGTGCCACTGGCGGCGAAGGGCTCAATGGAGGCGAGGCGCCAGAGTGACAGTTCTTTTTTATGAGTGCCCGAGTTATCACCGCGTGAGGCGAAAAGCGCCTCACTCGATGCTATCCTTGCCAAGGCGTCAGTAGCGCTACTGGCTGCTGACAGGCCAGCCGGATCAGCTGGAGGGCCAACAAATACAAAGTCGTTGTACATCAGGTCGAAACGCTCCACACCATAGCCATCCGTTACGAACTTTTCCTCCGCCGACGTCGCATGCACTAACAGGACGTCAGCGTCGCCATTAACCGCATTACGGATCGCCTGACCCGTCCCTACAGCCACCACATTGACTCGGACCCCGCTATCCGCCTCGAACCGGGGAAGCAAATGATTGTACAGGCCAGAATTGGCGATTGATGTCGTCGATTGGACAATAATGCTCGCTTGCTCTGCCATGGCGCTGACTGGCCATGCCAGAGCAAACCACAGGTACAAGCAGGTGTACCTCAATACTGTTCTCATCGGCATCCTCTATTACTAATCCAATAACGCTGAAAACAAAACCAATTAATGCCGATACCGCTATCAGCGAAAGAGTGGCCGGCGTTGCTTCGCTGCATCGACCGGGCGAACCAGGGCAATCACTAAGTTAACCCCGAGCGCCAGCAACATCAGAACAACACCCAGAGCCAGGGCCAGCTCAAGATTGCCCTTGGAGGTCTCAAGCGCAATCGCTGTGGTCATTACCCGGGTTAGATGGTCAATATTCCCGCCCACCACCATGACGGCGCCGACCTCAGCAATCGCGCGGCCGAACCCAGCAAGACTGACTGTCGCCAGATTAAAACGTCCATCCCATAATAATGTGCATAGCCGTCCCGGAGCACTGATTGCGAGCGAGCTAAGATACTCGGCGTATTCACTATCCAACTGCTCGATGATTTCACGGGTCAAAGCGGTCACAAGGGGCGTGACTAAAACAGCCTGGGCGATGATCATCGCCCAAGGGGTATACAGAAGGTTAAACACGCCCAGAGGTCCTGAGCGAGACAATGCAAGATATACCAGCAGGCCGACAACCACCGGGGGTAACCCCATCAGGGCATTGCTGAGCACGATCAGGCCGCCCCGACCCCGAAAGCGGCTCATCGCCATCGCTGCGCCTAAAGGCAGACCAAGAACCAGCGAGATCACCACGGCCGTCAAACTGACCGCCAGCGATAGCATCACGATCTCGACCAGATCAGGATCAAAGCTCCCAATCATGACAAAAGCTAGCTGGAGCGAACTGTATATTTCCTGCATATTAATGTTTTATTTACGCTTAACAGGTAGATAATGGAATATTACAGTAATTAAAGCAAGTAAATAACATACCCAAAGCGTTGGCTATTTTCACCTCGCCCCGACGACGATCAGGTCGAAGGCTTAGGGAATGCGCTACCCAGCGGCCGCGTGGTTTCCTGGTATGTTCGGTTTACAGGTCAAGGGGCCGTATTGGCGCCACAATAGTTGTGGGGTCGGTCCGCCAGTCCACATTTGGATCATCGACGTATATCTCGATCTCGTTACCATCGGGATCAAGCAGATAGAGACTCTGGGTTATCCCATGGTCGGAAGCACCCTTGATGGTTACGCCGGCATCGATCAGTTCGTCGCGCGCATCACGCAGGGCCTGGATATCTTGACCGATACAAAAGCCAGCATGGTAGAAACCCCGGCGTGGGCCCGCTGTCGGACCGGGGAGGCTCCCAACCTCGATCAGCAACAGTTCGTGATGGGTGCGCCCGCTGGTCAGAGCCGCTGCACAAAAAGTCGAGTCCGTGGCGCGAATCTCAGACATCCCGAGCAAGTCACGGTAAAAAGCCAGTGAACGCTCAAGGCTTTCGACATAAAAAACCACATGCCCAAGATGAGCGACTCTCATGACCCGGTATCATTCAAAAGCTAAACCTCAATCAAACTTGCTGTGAGGTCATGCGTATCGCATGCGGTAATCTCAACTTTAACTAAATCACCTGCCTGTATCCCCGTTACACCAGGCAGGTGGATTACACCATCCACGTCTGGAGACTCGCTCGCGCTTCGACCAACTGCGCCCGCTTCGGTGACCTTATCAATCAACACCTTGCATTCACGACCCACTCGCTGGCGCAGCCGGGTATGGGAAATCTCAGCCTGCACTGCCATTAACTCATCGAACCGGGCCTGGGCCAACCCCGAATCCACCGGCTCCGGCAAATCATTAGCCCGGGCACCAGTAACGGGTGAATAAATAAAACACCCGACCCGGTCGAGCTGAGCCTGGCGTAAAAAGTTCAGAAGCTCCTGAAAATCAATATCCGTCTCCCCGGGAAAGCCGACGATAAACGTGCTGCGGATTGCCAGCGACGGACAACGTTCGCGCCAAGCATGAACCCGCGCAAGATTGTCTTCTCCGTTAGCCGGGCGTTTCATTAAGCGCAAGATCCGCGGGCTGGCATGCTGAAACGGTACATCAAGGTAAGGCAGAATACTGCCCGATGCCATCAACTCCACCAGTTCATCGACGTGCGGATAGGGGTAAACATAATGCAGGCGAATCCAAACCCCTAGCTCACCCAGAGCCTGGGCGAGATCGGTGATGTGCGGGCGCAAGGCCCGTCCGGTCGCCAGATCTGCCCGCCCGCGCCGATCCACACCGTAGGCACTGGTGTCCTGCGAGACCACCAGCAGTTCACGCACGCCGGCGTCAACCAGATTTTTAGCTTCGCCCAGCACGTCACTAGGTGCTCGACTGACCAATCGTCCACGCATCGCTGGGATGATGCAGAAGGTGCACTTGTGATTGCAGCCCTCGGCAATCTTCAGATACGCATAATGACGCGGAGTCAACTTAACCCCGCCGGGCGGCAACAGATGATAAAAAGGCTCGTGCACCGGCGGAGCCTCAGCATGGACGGCAGCCATGACCGCATCGCAATCCTGCGGCCCGGTAATTGCCAGCAGATTTGGAAATTTCTTTTTCAGTAGGTCGGCTTTTGTCCCAAGGCAGCCAGTCACAATGACTCGGCCGTTCGCACCCAACGCTTGGGAAATCACGCCCAGCGATTCATCCACTGCGGATTCAATAAAACCGCAGGTGTTGACCACAACAAGATCGGCATGCTCGTAGTTATCTGAAAAGCCATAGCCCTCGGCCTTCAGCTGGGTTAGGATTCGCTCAGAATCTACCGTTGCCTTAGCACAGCCCAGGCTCACGAAACCGACGATTGGCCCATTCATCTGGTAGTGATCCTATTTACTTAAACCGAGAAAATCTGCGAGTAAAAACTGCTAAGAGAAAACCAATCAAGCAGCCCGGCTGGCACGCTTTCTTTCGTGCTCTCGCAGCCATTTCTTGCGGATGCGGATGGACTTGGGCGTGACCTCGACCAACTCATCTTCATTGATGAACTCCAGTGCATATTCCAGGGTGGTAACAATCGGTGGAGTCAGCAGGATATTCTCGTCAGTGCCGGCAGCACGGATATTGGTTAACTGCTTGGCTTTTAGGGGGTTCACGACCAGGTCGTTGTCACGAGAGTGGATACCAATCACCATGCCTTCGTACACCTCAGCCCCGTGGCCAACAAACAGTCGCCCTCTTTCCTGAAGGTTGAATAACGCATAGGCAAGCGCCTTGCCATTAGACATCGATACCAGTACACCGTTGTTGCGCTCACCCAGGTCGCCTTGAATTCTTGGCGCATAGTGATCAAAGGCGTGATACATCAGGCCCGTGCCTGAGCTGACAGTCAAAAATTCCGAACGAAAACCGATCAGCCCGCGGCTGGGCACAAAGTAGTCGATCCGCACTCGGCCACGCCCGTCGGGAACAATATCACGCAGTTCGGCGCGACGCTGTCCGAGGCGCTCCATGACGCGACCCTGGTAATCCTCCTCGACATCCACCGCGAGTGTTTCAAAAGGTTCGTGCACCTCGCCCTCCTCCTCGCGCATGATCACCTCAGGACGCGAGATCGCAAGCTCGTACCCCTCGCGGCGCATGTTTTCTATCAGAATCGACAAGTGCAATTCACCCCGGCCAGAAACCCGGAACTTGTCAAGGTCCTCCATGGGCTCTACTTGCAAGGCGACGTTGTGAATCAACTCCCGCTCAAGACGCTCCTTGAGATTGCGACTGGTCACAAATTTACCCTCGCGGCCAGCGAAAGGCGAATTATTCACCTGAAATGTCATGCTCAACGTTGGCCGGTCCACGCTCAGCGCGGGCAGCGGTTCAACCATATTTGGATCGCACAGCGTGTCTGAGATACCCAACGGTTCAAGGCCTGTAACTGCAATAATGTCGCCTGCCAGTGCGTTTTCCGACTCCACTCTCTCAAGCCCTTGAAACCTCAGAATCTGCAATACCCGCCCCTTACGAATCCCGCCAGCGGGTGTGGAGACAGATACAGCGTCGTTACGAGAGATCTGACCACGCTGGATGCGTCCGATACCAATCACACCTACGTAGGGGGAATAATCCAGAGCACTTATCTGCATCTGGAATGGACCGTCGGAGTTCACGGAAGGGACCGGGACATGCGTCACAATGGCCTCAAACAAGACCTGCATATCATCGGCCGTGCCCGGATCAGGCTCTTTTGCTGCCCAACCCTGTAGTGCCGAGGCATAAATCACCGGAAAGTCGAGCTGTTCATCCGACGCGCCCAGCCGATCGAACAGCTCAAATGTCTGATCTACCGCCCAGTCAGGACGGCTGCCTGGGCGATCAACCTTATTGATCACGACAATCGGACGAAGCCCGTGACTCAGGGCTTTCTGGGTCACAAAGCGCGTCTGCGGCATGGGGCCCTCTACTGCATCGACCAACAGCAATACTGAATCGACCATCGACAATACGCGCTCGACCTCGCCACCAAAATCGGCATGGCCGGGAGTATCCACAATATTGATACGCCAACTCTGCCAGGTGATGGCCGTATTTTTCGCCAGGATAGTGATACCCCGCTCGCGTTCGAGTTCGTTTGAATCCATCACCCGATCAGTAATCTCACCGTGCGAGACCAAAGTGCCCGACTGGCGAAGCAGTTGATCTACCAGCGTGGTCTTGCCATGGTCAACATGGGCAACGATTGCAATATTACGCAAGGCATCAATCGAAGGGTGCATCTGGAGTTTCCTGAAGAAATATCTTATAGGTGGTTAATACAATGTATATCTGTTTTATATTCAACAGGTTACGTCATTGTTCGGAGAAGAAAGGTTATGATGGGCGCTAGGTTCTGTGCCTAATTCAGACATTCATGGGCGTAATTCACTAGCACTTGGGCCGGCGGCATTATGATGGCAAGACAAGAGAATATCTACATGAGCAACAAGATTGTCCAGATCATCACGCCTGCAGCAACAGCATTTACGGGCCCCTTTTTTGATTACACATTGGCGTGGAAAGATTATTACCCACATGTTGGGCCGCTTAACAATGCAACCTCAGCCAACTAACACTGAGGTCAGTGACCATGAAGAAAGTAATCATCGCGACAGCCCTGATAGCCGCCTTTGCCATCCCTGCTGCTGCTTTAGCACAAATGACATGCAGTACAAATCGATATGGACAGACCAC
>JBBWVW010000168.1:0-4332 GCA_050256425.1 Arenicellales bacterium
CCCGTCACGGATGCGGCACAGTTGAGGTCTGGTCTGTTTTGGTCGATAGCGCTGGCTCCACCCTTGCTAAGATTTTCGTGATAACGCCGGTCAATTGCGCTCGCCCTATCGCTTGCATGAACGCGTGCCCCACCCGACTGAAATCAGCTGAATCAAATCGTTCAAAACTAAAAATATATATAAAACAACTAATTAAAAAATATTTATAGAAATTAAAGTAATATAGATAGTTGAGTTTTCAAATGCCGTACCATTTTGGCGGCCCAAGTCAAACACCAATGAGAAATTCGACAGCTACCCTGGTTGTGCTTTTAAGGGAAAGGCCGTGGCGGTGTTGTCACGCCCGGGACGCGCTGCTGATAGCCAGCCTCTCCCTGTTTTTGGCTGGGTGCTCTGACAACAAGCCTTCTACTGATACTGGGGTTGAGCAAGTGGCGGTCGAACAGTCGTCTTTGGTCATGCCAGAACTTAGGGATCTGACGGTGGAGCAGGCGACCGCGCGATACCGGGCAGCCGGTTTTACCGGGGCGGTGTCAGTTTTGAACAACGGCAACTGTAGCCCGGGCAATCGTCCCGGAAAAAGTTATCGCCAAGAGCCCAAACCCAATTCAGGCCTTGATGCATCCGGTGAGGTATGGCTGTATACCGGCTGTTTTGACGTCACAGTGGCTTCGTCCGCAAATGGTAGCGTTGTCCCGGTGCTGGATGAGCCAGGCGAACGAACTTCTGTGGCGGATGTATTTAACCTTAAGAGCTACAACAGTCTGGATTTTTCGGTTCTACCCGACATCGGTTACGAGGTAGCCAGTGTTTTTATCAACGGCACACCAATCGCTTTGACATCCGACAATAACTATCGAATCTCCGAGATTCATGCTGACCAAAGTGTCAATGTGAATTTCGCGCCCACGCCTGCACCCACGCCTGCACCCACACCTGCACCCACGCCTGAACCCACACCGGTGACGACTTACACGATTGTCGCCTCAGTCTTGGCAGGAGACTGCGCGATCTCGCCATCGGGCAATGTTTCTGTGAATGAAGGCGCTGATCAGAGTTTTACCATCACCGTTAATTCCGGAGTCGTCGGCCTTCTCGACGTAGATAGCACACCGACCGCGTGCGATCAGGCCGGATGCTCGTACTCTTTTGTCGGTGTCGCTGCAGATCACACCATAGATGTTATCTGCAACTGAGATCTCGATTCTTGTTCAACCGCGCCGTAGCACCTTAACTGGTTTGGTGTTTGGCCACTGACCATCCAGCCGGTGGTCGCACGAGAGGTATCTTTACGAACCGGGATCTGGGCCTGAGAAAACGCTGTGATTCATCCGCGTTAGGGTTCGCCAAACCTGACTTTTTGAGCCAGCTAGGGTTGGGCGATGGTAATACCGGTGGGACCCGTGGTGAACTGGCATCCGTTTTCCAAACGCCCAGACCAGCAACAACCGAGAGTCGCCGCATTACAATCGAGTAACGGAGGAATGACAATTTTTCATAGGAAAAATAGAGGAGCAGCCCCATAGCAGTCCTGTGGAGTCATCGACAAAACGGCCACTTGTATCAGGTGCGCGGTGCCGGCGCCAGCCGGCGCCTGTATACCGATGGCATCTTGCATAGCCAGTTCAATCCTCGCCGGATTGTGACGGGTAGCGTTTGGGACCTGCTCTGGCTCGGTCTTTATTTTCACCCGCGCCCCGAACCCCAGCGGGTTTTGCTGCTGGGACTGGGGGCAGGCACGGTGGTGCGCCAGTTGCAGATGTTATTTGCCGAATTGCATGTGACCGCAGTAGAGAACGACCCGGTACATGTACGCGTGGCGCGCGAACAGTTCGGCATCGAACCCGGGGTTGCGACTATTCATCTTGATGACGCAAGGCGCTTCGTCGCACGCTACCGTGGGCCACGATTTGATCTTGTGATCGATGATCTTTTCGGTGGTCGAGGAGGTATGCCAAGCCGAGCGATTTCCTGTGATCGCAAGTGGCTTTCACAATTGCAACGCTGCCTGTCGCCAACCGGAGTACTCAGTATCAATTTTGCCGACCACGATGAGCTGAAAAATTCTGCGGTCCCGGCGATGCTGGCCCGCAACAGCCCCTTCAAGAGCGCATTTGGCTTGCGCTGTCCGGCAACGGAGAACGTCGTTGCAGCGCTATTGCCTTACGCAGCACAAAGTGCCGACCTGCGCGCCCACCTGAGTGCAACGCCGATGCTGGCAGCACAACTGCAAAGTGGGGGATTGCGCTACCAGGCCCGTACTCTTACATCGGCGTCATACGGCGCATCCTACATGTAGCCCGGGCGGGGTGGTGCGGTTAGACTCTCCCTGAACCCGCCTTCTTTCATGCTTTGCCCGGTATATGGCCAAGCCACCTGCAAAACGGAAAACCCATCATGAGTACGGACACTACTACCCGGAACATGGCACTCTTTTGTGATTTTGAGAATATTGCCCTGGGTGTACGCGATTTTACCGACCAGAAATTTGACATGAAGGTGGTGCTTGAGCGGCTGCTGCTCAAGGGTAATATTGTGGTCAAAAAAGCCTATTCGGACTGGGATCGTTACCAGAGCTTCAAGGCGGCGATGCATGAAGCCGCGTTTGAGCTCATTGAGATTCCACACGTGCGCCAATCTGGCAAGAACTCTGCCGATATACGTATGGTCGTTGATGCGCTGGACCTTTGCTACACCAAGTCCCATGTCGATTGTTTCGTGGTGCTAAGTGGCGACTCTGATTTTTCACCGCTGGTGAGCAAGTTGCGCGAGAACAATAAGTACGTTATCGGTGTAGGGGTCAAGAACTCGACTTCTGATCTGTTGACGGCTAATTGCGACGAGTTCATTTTCTACGATGATCTGGTACGCTCCAAGCGCACGACTCGAAAGAAAAAGACCAAGGCCCGCGCATCCAAGAAGAAATCTGGTATGAGCGAGGACGAGAAGCGCAGCCAGGATGCCATCGACATGGTCATGGCAACGCTGGATGATCTTTTTGAAGAGCGTGGTGATACGGACAAGGTCTGGGGTTCGATGGTCAAGCAGACCCTAAAACGTCGCCAGCCCGGGTTCAGCGAGCGTTATCATGGATTTCAGTCGTTTGCGGCCTTACTTGAAGAAGCAGCCAGCCGGGACCTGTTGCAGTTGCAGCACGATGAGAAGTCCGGTGGCTACATCATTACTCGCACTCCATAGGGCAGGGCCGGCGACTTTGCTTAAGCTTTGAAGTTATGCAGGGTTTCGTGCCACCTGACCCTGAAACCGAGGTCTCTTCAGAGTATTGGGCCTTGGTCTACATGCCCGGGCGCAACCGCCAGCGCTACCCGGCTAACTGCGTGCAGATAGTTGATTCTGCAAAAGCAGCGCGCGCCGGCGCGCGGCCAGCGCAGCGGCTCTTCCCAGCGAAGGTGGCGGGCCCATCCAAATCTTCGCAAGGACAGATGCTCTACTACCTGGTGGAGTGGTTGTCGCCCGAGTGATTTGCCGTGGTGAGGTCGACCCTCATACTTAACTGTTTCATTTGCTTGAGTGGCGCCAGCGCGCTTACCACTCGACGCTGGCTGCCTTGGCCAGCGGTGGGGCCAACAGAACTGGAGTAAACTAGCGGTTCGCATTTAGATTGTTTTTACTCCTTGCTGACGGAACCATCATGTTTTTTCGCTCTACTCTAATTGCCCTAGGACTGCTTGGGCTTAGCACCGCTACAGCGCAGGAATTACCCCAACGGGTACTGGAAACCGCTGCAACCCTGATACCGGGTACCCCGCCGGATGAAGTCAAGGCTACGCCCTTGCCGGGCCTGTACCAGATTACGTTCGGTTCACAGGTGGTGTACCTTTTTGCCGATGGCCGTTATCTGCTGCACGGCGACCTGATTGACTTGGATTCAACCGTCAACCTGACCGAAGAGGCTAAAAAAACCGGACGTCGCAACGTAATTGAAGGCCTGGACGAGGCGGGGATGGTCGTTTTTTCCCCGGCGAAGCTGCAGAGTACGATCACCGTGTTTACAGATACCGAGTGCGGTTACTGTGTTCGTCTGCACAAGGAAGTCGGTCAGTTGCTCGCCGGGGGCGTCAAGGTCCGTTATCTGGGGTATCCCCGCGCCGGCACGAAGTCATCAGCTTTCGATACTTTGGTGTCGGTATGGTGCTCGGATAATCCCCAGCAGGCTATGACTGATGCGAAGTCAGGACGAGCGATTGAGCCGCGCATCTGCGACACGGACATCGGTCGGCATATGGAAGTGGCTAAACTGGTCGGGGTGCGTGGAACACCCACGATCGTGCTGCAAGATGGCAAAACCATTCCTGGATATGTTCCCGCTGG
>JBBWVW010000169.1:0-2308 GCA_050256425.1 Arenicellales bacterium
CACCACCGTTCGGCTTACCATCATCACCGCGCTTCAACCACATCATCTCAGGCTCAGTGCCACAGCGCATATCCAGTCCATGCTTATCCTGGAATGCATTGTGAATACGGCGTAAATTACCACGGCAATCCGAAGTTAATACACCACCCGGATTCTCGCGCTCTTCGCGATTGCGAAACAGTGTGCAAAATACACGGCCGACCCGTTTGTCCCAGGGCAATTGACAAAAAGTTTCGGGGTCCGCAATACCGACAAGCTCAGAGGATTCAGGGCCATAACCAATATAGTTACCATGGCGGTCAACAAATAGATTTGCGGTTGACCCATAAACCAGCTGGAAACCTTTGTCGGCGAGGCGCTCCCAATGCGCGGACGGAATACCCTTGCCGACGATGCGTCCAGTGACCGAAATAAACTGGTAATAGATGTAGTCGACACCGGTTTCCTTAATTTTTTCGCTGACCTGTTTGACCAGATCGTCGCGTCCTGGCTGCGCTACATGGGCTTCTAAGTCGGTCATTTGTGCTCTCCTCTTGTTTCAGCTTTTCAGGGTTTCTATTTAAGGGCGCAGGCTCGCCTGCATTGATGCTTGATCGTTAGCGGGTCAACTCCACGGGAAAGGGCTGTTTGATACCGGGTGCAATTTTCCTTCCTCATACCGCGAGAATCGAAACGGTGTCATCAACAAACTGGAATCCCCAGTGATTTCTTCCGCCACCAACTTGCCAACCCCCAGCATTTTGTAACCATGGTTGGAATCGGCGATGACATAGCAGTTCTCGCAGTACACATCAAAGACCGGGAAACTGTCTGGGGTAAAGGCCCCGATTCCGCCCGAGGGTTCATCCTTGTACTTCGGCGTTTGACCCTCGAAGCGTTTTTGGCAATGGGCCAGCGCTGAGCACCACATATGGGCGAACTCAGGCCCGACCACGAAATCCGGCGATTCCGGCCCATAGGGGTCAACCGCGACCTTATCCGGATCAGTCGGCACCTTAAATGGCGCGGCACCACCCTGGATGCCGTTGAAGTGAAAATCTGGCTTGTAGTAAATACCCCACATCTCGTCGGTAATCAATGAGCCGTCTACATCAGAGATCAGTGGTGCGTCAGAGTCTACGTGGATAACTGGCGGCATCTCACCATCGTTGGTCCGCTGTATTTTAGGATCTACCCCCAAGGTCCCCTCTTGCAGCGACCAGTAAACCCACATTGGAATGTGATCATGCATTGCACCGTCGGCGTCTTTGATGCTCACCTCTCGTGGCAAATCGAGCATTTCCCAAAAACCCTTCACCCAAGGCCCAGCGGCAATAACCACATAGTCAATTTCAATACGGCCACGGTCTGTGATAACGGCGCTGATTGCACCACTGCCACTGCCGCGTTCAAATCCTGTCACGGTGACACCGGTCAGAATTCTTACGCCTTCGCTCTCGGCCTTCCCGGCCAAGCCATACATGGCCTTGGTGTTGTTGGAATAGCCGCCGGGTTTCTCATGGAGAACTGAGGTAATCCCCTGGGCCTGCCAATCATCAAACAACCCTTTCATGTATTCGGTTGACTCTTTGGCGCCATCGACAAAAACGGACTCGTAACCAATTGCTTCTTGTTGTTCTGCAATACTGGCAACGTCTTCGCGCATCGCTTCCGGACTGATCTGCATATAACCTACTGGGTGGTAACTGTATGCCTCGGTATCGCTTTCCCAGACACTGACGCTATGGGCCATCAGTTCGCGCATGGCGGGTTGGAAGTAGTTGTTCCGTACCACGCCACAGGCAATCCCGGAGGCTCCGGCTGCGATCGATGTCTTGTCGAGAACAAGGATATCCTCACCGCTGCCTTTGCCTTTACGCCGCAACTCCAGCGCAAGGTGATACGCAGTGCTTAAGCCATGAATGCCGGCACCGACAATTACGTACTTCGTGCTCTGTGGAAATGCCATAAACAGATTTCTCCTTACCTTATCGACCTTTTGTGCAGGCAGATATTGTCAGCGCCTGTGACAGCCGACTTGGGCGGATTAAAACGATCTTCTATCCCTTTACCTTTATCCTTTTAAACCAATACTGGACCGTTTTTAAACCAACAGATTAGTGCCCGAACATTAATTCGATTGCTATCACGAAGTCAAGTTGCTCTAGTGAACTGTTGTTTGCGTTTCTAACCAATGGCTGTCATAGTTCTCACCGAATAAGTACCTTTAGAAAATAATTGGTTCTATTTTGCTGTCCAACCACAGAGGGCAAAACCCAATGAGCGAACAGACACAACTGGGCAAGGAGGTGCACGACGACCTGCCGCC
>JBBWVW010000170.1:0-24910 GCA_050256425.1 Arenicellales bacterium
GACTATGGTAGATCGGGAGATTGCAACAACAGTGCCACTGATTGATAACGACCAGGTCCGGGTAACGCGCTTTGATTTTACTCCCGGCGCGCAGACCGGGTGGCATCGACACGAGTATGACTACGTGATCACAGCCATTACCGATCTGGGGTTGTTACTTGAAGAGCATGGCGGCACCGCGCGCGAAGTGGATATTTCAGCCGGGCAGGCCTATCAGCGTGAGGTAGGGATTGAGCACAATGTGATCAATCGAGGATCAAAAAACATGTCTTTCATCGAGGTTGAGCTGAAGCCACAATAGACCTTAGAGCGACACCAACTCTTGAGCCGTAGAGCAATCAGCTTTATCAGTATCTATCCGAAACCACGTGCCACATATCGACGTGGCGCGGCCGTATAGAATGCAACGAATGCAAGCACAAAACTGCCAAGAGCAAACAGGAACGAAAAAAGATAAGACCCAGAAAGGTCATACAAAAGGCCGCCAAGCCAGGGGCCAAAAGCACCTCCAAAACCCATCCCTGCAAGAACGATACCGTTAAAAAGACCAAAATGGCGGCCTGCGAAAATATCCGCAGCGCCGGCAAAAACACATACTGCGTAAAGGCCTGAGCCAAGGCCAAATAGCACAGCAAACCCATAAAGTGGAGCGAGTCCGGAGGTGGGTTTGAGGGAGATGAGAAGCACAATGGCGATGCTGGTAAAAACCGAAGCTGCGAGGACTGTAGCTTCCCGACCTATCCGGTCGGATATCAGCGCGGTGATCTGCCCGGTAACCATGAATGCACCAAAAAAGGCGGTTGTCGAGGCAGCGATAGCCGAGGAATACCCTAGGTCCATGGCGTGCTTTACCTGGTGAGCCAGTACGAGGTAACAGCCTGTGCCCCAAAACAGCATGTTAGACAAAAACAGCAGCCAGAGCTCTTTGCTTTTGAGTCCAGATCTAACGGTCCAGTGCTTAGCTGCGTTCATGCCTGGTGAGGCGGGTGATGTAGAGCCTTTTTGTTCCTCGCCTTTATTCGCGCCCAGTGGCTGCAGGCCTCGTTCTTGGGGTTTGAATGTATAACCTGCCAGTACGATCGGTATTGCAACTGCAAGGATAATAAAGCCCATTACGATATACGCGAGCCGCCAGCCTACGGCAGATATAACAAATTCCATAAGAAAGACAAAGACAAAGCTCAGGCCGCCCCCCGTTTGCGCCAGCCCGATCGCCATACCCCGGCGCTCGTTGAACCAGTTGACTATCGTCGGGTTGACCACTGGGGATCCAACGCAGGAAAGGCCTATTGGCGCGAGCACGCCGAAAAATAAATAGAAGTGCCACAGTTCGGTAGCCAGGTAACAGGCGGCGGTAGCCATGCTGAGCACAACTATCCCAAACAGGATCAATTGCTTGGGCGGTAGTTTGGTGACCATAGTGCCCGCGATCGGCGCACATATGCCATAGACCAACAGATGTATGGACAGCATCAGCGCTGTATCGCCGCGGGCCCATTGGTACTCATCTAGAATAAATGGAAAGAATATCGAAAACGAGTGGCGGACTCCGTAGCCAAGTAATTGCACCAAAAAGCAAACTGCGAGTATTAAGGTTGCCCAGAAGATTATTGAGTTTCGACGCATGAGAGAACCGTGAGTTAACAGGCTTACAGTAGAAACAAGGAGGGGGAGTATAGTCGCGCCTCAGAGGCATTTGTCTTGCCGCTAGGCCATAGTGAGGTGTGACTGAACGGAAGGAGTACGGTAGTTGTGAAATCCAACACCCTTTTATAGTCGGGCGGTAATTACATCGGGCCCAGCGCAATAGAGTCATCATCAATATGAAGCCACCATTCGATCAATCAGAGTACCAGCGCCGCCTTGATACCGTTCGTGCCGGTATGTTGGGCAGAAATCTCGACGCGATGGTAATTGGGGATCCGGCCAATATGAACTGGCTGACCGGCTTTGATGCCTGGTCTTTTTACGTGCCTCAGGTAATGGTGGTGCAGCACGATCAGCCACCGGTATGGCTGGGGCGTCAGATGGATAGCGGTGCTATACCGCTGACTACGTATCTCGGAGTCGAAAGTGTTCGCCCATATGCCGAGGATCTGGTACAGCGCAACGGCGCACATCCCATGGAGGCGATTGGTGCCTCCCTTGCGCAGATGGGGCTTAGCCATAAGTGCATTGGCTACGAGAGTGATACTTACTATTTCTCTTTCAAGGCGGTAGATTGTCTAAAAAGCGCTCTGTCAGACGCCCATTGGATCGATGCTGACCTGCTGGTCAACTGGTGTCGTGCAGTCAAGAGTGACGCCGAGATTGAGGTCATGCGCCAGGCCGCCCGCATCGCTAGTCACGTGATGGCCGTCGCCTGTGAACATATCGCGCCAGGCGTTCGTCAGTGCGATCTTGTGTCGAAAATACTCGCGGCGCAGGTCAGCGGCGTGGACGGTATGGGTGGTGACCTGACCTCGATTTGCCCTTTAATTCTGGCGGGTGAAGCAGCAGCGACTGCACACCCCTTGTGGACTGATGAGCCTTTTACCGCGAACCAGACGGTCGCTCTGGAACTGGGCGGCGCCCGTAAACGGTATAACGCAGGACTGGCGCGCACTTTGCAATTGGGGCAGGGTACGCAAAAAGTTTACGACACCGCTGGCGCCGTAAAGGAAGGCCTAGAGGCGGTTCTGGACTGTATCCGCCCTGGAATTTCGACCGGCGAGGTGCATCGCGCCTGGCAAGACGTGCTGGATCGTTACGGTCTGGTTAAGGAAAGTCGTATCGGTTACAGCATTGGGGTTGGGTACGCTCCGGACTGGGGCGAGCACACCGTGAGCCTGCGCGCCAACGAGGAGACTGTGCTTGAGCCCAACATGACCCTGCATGTGATGCTCGGGATGTGGATGGACGGGTGGGGCATTGAGTTGAGCGAGACGGTTGCAGTCACTGAAACAGGAGTGGAGTGTCTTACGCGTTTTGACCGGGATCTGTTTTCGGTGCGGTAATGCTGGGTGCCTCTTGTCATTAAGGCGGCGCCATAATCGTTTTGGTGCGGTAAATTAACGGCGCTAGTTGGTTGGAAACAGATGCCGCAGCCATGCGCAATGAAATAAATAACCCCGCCGAGGCGGGGTGATTGATCGATCGGCAAGCGCCAGCCCCATTATCATCTCTTGGGTTAGAGTCGGGAGCGCACCCTTAGAAATCCGATCAGCAATAACACGGTCATTACTGATACGATGATTGCATCATCAAAGACGGTGGGTGAACCCGTCAGGTGCTGTTGCCACAGGTTTATACAGATACCGATCTGGGCTGTGACCAGTGCCATAAAGAACGTGCTGTTGCCTTCAGGGCCATTGGTAAAGGTTCGGATAAGACCGACAATAATCCCAAGCCAGGTAAAACCGAGGACACGGGCCAGACCGACTGACTCTACTGCCATACTGTTTTCTGTGAGCCAGGCCTCAGTATTAAACAGAAGCTGGAATACATAAAAAGCGCTGCCCAGAGTAAATAAAATCAGGGCGATTGCAGCGGGTGTGTCATTGTACTTCTTGAGCATATGAAACCCCTTGTACTTTGAATGGAGGTCTATCTTACGATATCAATGGCTAAACGCAAAACCGGCACTGCTTGTCAAAAATAGATCAACATAGATCAGTATTCGACATAGTTCGCGTTTACTCTAAAAAGGTTTCATACCATGAGGATTTTAATTAAAGTAGGTGTTACGTATGCAAATTTCCTGAATCTAGGAGGATATCGAAATGGCAGTTTATCGGATCACTCGTTTTACGAGCTCAGACGTAGATAAGGCGGTAGCGATGGCAGAAGGGGCGCGCGAAGAAATTGCGGCCGTCGGTGCCGACATCATTGATATTGCTATTGACGATGAAGGCAATGGCGTGGTTGTCGCTAAGTACCCTGATACTGCCACCATGGAGGCAGCTACCGCCGTTGCGATGGGGGTCTTCGGCAAGATGATTGCCGAAGGTGCGATCGACGGAGACTCGATCGATATCTGGACCGGGAATATTGCTGTCTCATTCTAGACGCTGACCGCAATACGGCCACCCAGGTAGGTATTTCCTTTTCTTTACCAAGAAGCCGCCGGATACGGCGGCTTCTTGGTGGCAACTAACGAAATAATGGGTTGGTTATTTCAGCCACTGAACGACCGCGTAGGCCATCCAGAGGGTCGCAATAAGCAGTACGGTAATCCTCCAATCCATTCAAATGTCCTGTTGATTACACCTTGGTCAGAAGTATAGCCCCTGAGGGTAAAGCTCGAGCGCCGTCAGGCGAGAGGCTCGCTAAACGGTCGTGGAAATGCGAAGAGTCAGTTGACAAGTAAACGGAGCACCTTAAAGTATGCCCCGTTTACTTGTGCGCAAAGTTGAATTGTAACTAGAGGCCGCGAGTCACTCGGGTAGGCCCTTCAATGACATCGAAATCCTTGGAGGCAATATTAGCCAGGGCTGGGTTGGATCCAACCATTGAAAACAGTTCTGAATTCAGGAAGGCTTCATAGGCGTCTCGATCCTCCCAGATATAAACGCCGCCATAGGTATTATTTTCGTCATCAGCCAGCCAATGTTTTGAAACGAGGCCAGGCAGCGCAGCAATCGCCTCGGCAAGGTCGTTACAGACTGTATCGTACTCGGCACGGGTAATACCCTCTAGATTGAAATTAATGATCTGGATGTGCATATCTCCCTCCTTCAACGGTGGTTGTGACCTGCAATCTAGTTTAACCGGCTTTTCCAAGTTCCAGCGCGTCTACCGCACCAGCATCTATAGACTGAGGTCGCCTTTGCAAGGACCTTAGGTGATCTCCATCACATTTATCCCTGCATCCCGCATTATCTGGTGACCGGGCGCACATTCTTTGCCTCCTGTTGAATCAATAATGAGGCCTCTTGAGTTGACCAGACCAACACAACCTAAGGCGGCCAAAATGACCAAACAGCAAACACAGCTGACGGTGGATGAATTGAATCAGGTAGCCGGAGCTGGTAGCTGGGTGCTCAAGAATGTCCAGGTTACAAGCTTCAACCCAGCGAAACACCGCGTGAGCAAGTCACCAAACGACCTTGTTCTAACCGAGGGATTGGGGCCGCAAAAAGGGCGAGGGCAGAACGGGCCAGGCGGCCATAGCAATAAGGCCAGCCAGTACTAGAAAAGGGGCAGATCTAGCAAGCAGACAGAAGTTATCCATGACCGCTCACGAACTCAATTATGGGTGGAGCGGAACAAACCCACAACAGAGGTTAAGAAGATGATCAACAAGAAGCACATCCACAAAACAGTTACCTTAGGTGATGACCAGTTACAGGCCATAACCGGCGGTGGCGGTGCAAATGAAGACCATATCGACCCGAAACCAAAAGATGTCAAGTGGCTGAAAAAATGTGCAGTGACGACGACTATGTAAATACGCCAGAGGGCACACTTGTATGTCACGACCTGCTTAAATCAAAGAAATTGGATAAGGATCAGTGCACGGGAGGCGATCGGCCATGGGAGTTTCGATGGTAATCGTAACGTTGTTTGCCTGGCGACCCAGGAAATCTTAAATCCGTGATTCCCTATTGCATCACTGTCAACTGGATCCCGACTTATTGGCAAATCTTCCACCTTGGGAAGATCATGACCGGGTAGAGGCTCAGAATCCTTCCCAGTCCCTTAGAGCGGGCACCGCAAAAGCAAGAGGTGGATGCCGCCTAATGATGGTTCTTGCAATTAGCGAGGTTCCGGCAGCAATCGGAAATTCAACTCCACCCCCAGATGCCCAGAGATAGCCGCTAGGGTGTTCTGAATCTAGGGTTAGATTTGCCACGACTTCGATCCGCGCTCCACCACCGACCATCTGTCGGGCAAGGTAATCGTGTCCAATAGTTAATGCGGCCGCTTCCGGTGTCACCGGAAGCTTCGATACGGATCGAACAGTCCCAAGCAATGTTCGGGAGCTTTTCGATGCCAGGGGTAAAGCAGAACCGGTCTGGGGAATGACCGATGGCATCATCAATTCCATTGACATGCCCGGTTTGATTTTCTTGCCATCGCTGTTCGGATAATAGGCGACGATCTCGAGAGTCTCAGAGTCATCGTGTCTATCGATCACGGCAATTTCGTTGCCAGGCCTAACAACCGCACCAGCCCCAGCCGTTAGCTCGAGAACCTGGCCGGTTGCCGGACTTCGAATCTGACTGTGTTCACGTAGTTGTGCGTTAAGGCCTTCCAGATGGCGCTGTAGGCGGGCATGGTCCAGCCGCTTCCGATAATTCGCCTCTGACACTTCCTGGTCGAGCCTGGCAGTGTCAGTCAAGGTCTGCAACAATTCCCGACGAAGATTATCTACTGCCTGTGCACGCTCTTTGGTTTCTTTTGCGCTTTGCAGGTATCGCTCTGCTGCGGCAACCCGCGAGCGGTTAAGTTCCAGGTGCCTGACGTCGATGTCCGCCAATACAACCTGCTGGTCGGTCGTGGCCTCCTGGGCAGCAAACAGATCCTCCTCGGTTAGGAGCTCTTTCATGCGTAATTTCTCGGCACGCCCAAGCCGCGCTTTCAACTCAGTATCCTGACGTGACTCGAGTTCTTTCACGCGCAGTAGTTCGGCTTCCTGCGCAGCAAAGAACCTCCGTTCCTGGGTGATGGACAAGCGAATGGTATTTCTCAGTTCCTGAGTCTCATCTTCAAGGACGCGAATCCGCTGCGTTATCTTGTCACGTTTGTTCTGGAGGACCTGTCGTTCCAGGTTCACATTCCTGTCATGCAATATTGTTGCTTTTTTTTGCGTGGCTACGAGTTCAGCAAGTTCGGTACGTGTTGCATTGATTTGCTGTTTCAGCAAAGGTTGCTCGACAATTGCAAGTAACTGGCCACGCTCGATGGCATCGCCAGGACGGACCCGCCAGCTTGCAATTCTTCCACTGGTGCCTGATTCCACTGATATTACCGAGTACCGATCAACGACAACAGAATGTCCCGAGACGGTCACCGGCAAACGACCGGCTACCAGATACACCAAAGCGCCAAGGAGGATAACGCCCAGAACCGCTATCACAATTGTGTCAGTCATGCGAGCAACCGGCAGATGTCGAGCGATATCTGCCGGTGAGTGCAGGTCGGCGTTGGAACTGTTGTCGATCATTTTAGAATTTAAGACGAGGAGTTGATCTGGGATTAGTTCAAACGAGTTGCCGGCTGATCAGTTCCCGAAAGATTCCGGGTGCTTTACTAAGTTCGGCGAAAGTACCGTATTGAGCGACTTTGCCCCGATCAAGCACAATCAGTCGATCAGCGTTTCGTATGGTGCTGAGCCGGTGGGCGATGACTACGCGGGTGACGCGGCGTCTGTCCAGTGCTTCGGTGACTATCGACTGGGTGCGGTTATCCAAAGCGCTTGTCGCTTCGTCAAAAAACACCATTTTTGGCCGAGTTGCCAGCGCTCTGGCGATCAACAGGCGTTGACGCTGCCCTCCAGAGAGGTTGGTTCCGCCTTCGGCGACCACGGTATGGATTCCCATGGGCATTTTTTCAATATCACCTGCAAGCCCGGCATCGGCGGCTGCCTCCCACGCTTCTGAGTGGGTAATCTGCACGTGGTTCGCTATATTTTCATAGATACTGCCCGAGTTGAGTCGCCCATTTTGCAGCACGGTACCGATCTGCCGGCGGACAGCGATGACATCCAGACCGGCAAGATCCTTGCCATCGTAGAGTATCCGGCCCTGTTGCGGTCGGTCGAAACCCAACAGCAAGCGAAGCAGGGTTGATTTGCCGGAGCCGGAGTGGCCGACGATGGCCACCAGTTCACCGGGACGAATCTCTACGCTGACGTCGTCAAGAACTAGCGGGCCATCTTCATGGTACCCAAAGGAGATGTTGTCCAGTGCGATGTGACCACTTAAGCGGCCTGGATCAACAGATTCGACACCAACCTCAAGTTCGCCTTCAAGAATCGGTTTGACCCTCTTTGCCTTTACCATGGTGTCGATGATGCTGACAATGGTATTGCTGATCGCCGACCACCCCGACAGGTACAGGACAAACGCCGTGTTAAAAGCGATAAATGTCCCCATGGTCATCTTGTTCTCGCTCCCTGGCTCAAGATCAATAACGAGGCCGGCGCTAACCCAGAACAACAGGCCGGTAGCCACAGGCGACAAGGCAATGTGAAACAGTGCGACGGCATCGGTCAACTTGTCGATGGTAATTTCCAGTTTGAGTTGCGGGGTGTAACGCGATGCCCAGTGACTGAAGGCCCGGTACTCGCTGCCGGTGAGCCGTAGTTTGGGTACGCTGCCGATTAACTCGATGACCATACCGTGGAAGGTCCCCGCCATTTCGATAAGCCGGAAAGAAAGGCGCTGGATCACATAGCTCGAGCAGATAGTAATGATCATCACTATCATTCCAATCCAAAAGGCGATGACCGCAAGATCAGGACTGTAGTGCCATAACAGGCCAAAATTGAGCAGTGCCAGAATTCCCGATACCAGCGGGCGAAGCGTTGCTACTCCCAACTCCCGGTTGATGTCACTGACCGCATTCACGCGGGTTTGCAGATCGCCGCTGGAGTAAGATCTGAAGAACGATGGGCTCAGTTGCAGGACTCTATCCCAGGTTGCCGCCTGGGCTGCCATTTCGCGTCGTATCCCCAGGCGCAGTGAGGCCATGGCCTGAACAAAGCTGAAAACTGTTCCTGCCAAGGCTGCTACTAACAACAATGCTGCGATCTCATAAAGCATTCTTCGATCGGCTTCGGGTATCGCGGTATCGAAGAGTACGCCAACCGTCCAAGGAACCAGCATGCCCAGTAAGGTTGCTGCTGTACCTGAGAGGACGATCAGGGTCATATCGCGTAATTGTCCCCGCGCCGTAAACAACAGCAACTGAAATATGTTCGTGACTTGGCGGGAGAGTGGTCGATAGATCATGCATGCATCAATACAAAGTTGGCTTCGCAGTGTGTCGCTAAGAGGCTCCCGCTTGCCATCGGCGTGAACTACATCGTAGGCATTCCGCGCGGGTAGCAAAGCCACAGGCTGTCTTTGATCTTCGCCCAGAAAGCCAAGCAGTGGTCCAGAATCCCTTCGCCACCAACCGGGTGTCAGTGTGATCTCGCGCCACCGAAGGCGAGATGATCGGGCAATCGGTTCAAGCGGGTGGGAAGCCCGCTCGACATCATCTGAGGCGATAGGAGGGGACACCTTAAATCCGATCTCCTGACCGAGGACCTCAAGAACAGTGAGCAAGTCGGAATCTTTGGCAGCAAATACCTGTTGTGGATTAAGTACTCTGGTGAGTTCAGACAGCGCTGTCGCAGTCTGTTGCCGCTCCAGGGAGAGCGCCTGTTCACGCCGCGCGAGTTCGCGGGCTTCATCTGCCTCGCTTTGCCAGGCAAGATGCCGGATCAGGCAATCCTGAAGCCCGTCGATTGCCTCGTTAACCAATTGAGTATCAGCGATCAGTGAATCAATATCTTGTATTTCGATCTGCGCTGGGCTCCCACCCGTAACCGCTGGGATGTGATCGGGCCATATCACCCAGCCACAGGCGTGGTCGATTAAAAGATGGGAGTCATCACCCAGGGTGATCTGACCGTCCACCACCCGGAAACAGTAGCCGTGTCCGGCAAGAGACTCGATGCTCTCAAACTCGGGAATCTCAACTATCCCGCGCGTAGCCTGGGTGCCTGATCTAGGGTTCGGAGTGTCGCCGGCAAGGTAGCGACCCACATGCTCGGACCAGATAATGATGTCCTGCAGTTTTCCCGGAGCATCCTCAGCAAGACTTAGTGAAGCAGTGGGGATCCGTCGTATTTCGGAGGTTTCACTGGCAACCGCCAGGATACCGAAGGCGTATTTTTCGGTATTAGGGTGAAACCCAAAAAGGGTGTGTCCCGCAGGGATGGTAAATAGGTGTCGCCTGTGGCCGACAGGATTATCACCTTCAAAACGGGTGCCGAAGACTTCAATTGTGCCACTTTCAACCTGCCAGGCCGTCCCCGCCTGATCTGGGATCAGCGACTGATTGCGTCGCAACGAAAAATGGTCTGTTGATTGGCGCCCCCCTGCTTGTTTGTCAATCATAGAGATCCACCTCACCAGCGCCCTCACTGGCCTGCAACAGGGCTGCATAGTGTTGGCCCTGCTGCCAAAGTACCGCGTGGGTGCCGCGTTCTACGATTGTCCCGGCCTCCAGAACGATGATCTCGTCACTCTCACGTATCGTACTCAGCCGGTGCGCAACCATGATGCAGGTACAGCCACGAGACAGAAGCCTTTGGCCGATCAGGTATTCGGTTTCTGCATCAAGTGCGCTGGTGGCCTCATCAAGCACCAGTATGCTCGGGTTGTGGACCAGCGCCCGGGCGATCTCCAGTCGCTGCCGCTGGCCGCCCGAAAGGTTGGCGCCGCCTTCTATCAGTTGGGCATCGAGCCCACCAGGCATGGCAAGAATCGTGTCGAGTATCTGTGCATCGGTACAAGCGCGTATCAAAAACTCTTCCTCGACGGTAGTGTCCCACAGGGTCAGATTGTCCCGCACGGTTCCTTCAAACAGGAACACTTCCTGACTGACGACTGCAAGCGACGCCACCATGAGGTCACGTGGGATAGCCGTTCTTTCATGGCCGTCAATCCGGATAACACCAGCCCAGGGTTGGTAAAGGCCGCAGATGAGGTGAGCAAGCGTTGTTTTCCCGGAGCCGCTGCCACCAACCAATGCCAGGCGTTTACCGGGAGCAACGTTTATTGAAATTTCCTCAAAAAGCGCAGGCTCCAGGGGGCTGTAGCCAAAGCTGACGTCGCAAACGCTCACTTCTCCCCGGAGTATGAGAGGCCAGTCATTTCCAACATCAGCGTTGTCGGATTTGAGCTCGACGGGCGCTTCGATATCCACCGGTGCCTCCAGCACATCATCCAGGCGGTGCAGATCACCTTCCAGTTCCTGGATTTCGGCACCAAGGCTAACCAGGCCCCCGACCGGCGCCTGAAAACTTGCCATCAGGGCGGTAAAGGCAATCAGTGTTCCAACCGACATCTCCCCGTCCATGACGGCCAGCCCGCCGATAAGATAGATGATCATGGTATTTAGCGAGTTGAGGATCACTGGTAGCATGCCCAGTGCCTGGGTAGACAGTTCCAGATCCTGCATGCTGTTAATTGCCTTGGTATAGCGGCCCGACCAGCGGTGAAAGAAACTCGCTTCTTGCCCTGCCGCTTTGATCGTCTCCATGGATTGAAGGGCGGCAATCGAATCGCCACTGACTTTGCCAAAATCCTGCACGAGTCTCAGGTTGGCGTCGACCCGTTTGGAACGCAGGAGTCGCAGAGCCAGAAAACTGATAGCGGCAAACGCGACGCCGATCAAGGTCAGCACCCAGTTGTAATAAAGCATCAGAATCAGGTAGAAGCCCATCATGACGATGCTGAGGGCGGTATCTGCGATCCGTCCCGACAGCGTCTGCGCAAGTCCGTCGTTGAGGCCCTGACGAGATGCTATTTCTCCGGTGTAACGCTGTGAATAAAATCCGGCTGGAAGCCGAAGCAGATGCCAGAAGAACTGACTGGCCATGGAAATGGCCAAATGTATCCGCAGGCGCCTGAGAAAGACGAATTTCGCGGCTTCTGCGAGCATCTTGAAAAGGACCGTAGCGCCCATTGCAAGGACGAGTGGCATTAACCAGTTAACCCGTTGTTCTCCAAGAACCCGGTCAAGAAAAACCTGGGTAAAGGCTGGCAGCACCAGGCTTGGGACAGTCAATAACAATCCGGCAGATAACAGGTGATGTATCGCTGTGCCCGAATGCTGCAGACGTTGACGCACGGCTTTGATCAGGCTGGGTCGTTCTCCTCCCTTGGTGAACTCGGGTCCGGGCTCGAACGTGAGCGTCACCCCGGTATACCCTTGATCAAATTCGGCCATAGTTACCTTTCGATGCCCATGGGCGGGATCATTAAGGTAGACCAGGTCTTTGGATTGGTCGATTCCTTCAACGACCAGAAAATGGTTGAAATCCCAGAACACCACGAATGGGAAATCCAGATTGCTGACCTCGTCCAGGCTTACCTTTAGTCCTTTGCTCTGCAGGCCGTAACTTCTCGCTGCCTTGACAATGTTGGAGGCTTTGACGCCATCTCTAGAGACGCCACAGGCCGACCGTAAGGCAGTGAGTGGCACTACTTTGCCGAAGTATTCGAGAATGATCCCCAGACTTGCGGCACCGCACTCAGTGATCTCCAATTGCAGCAAGAGCGGCGTTTTTATTCGCTTCACGATCAACTACTTCCCAGGCTCGGCCGGTCGATGATTAACCGGTATCTTGTTGCAAAGCGTGCAAATGGACGTTGACGACGGTACGTTACCAGCAGGGTTACGGTGGTTCCGGGAAGAATCTTGGCATTGGGCCCGTTTTCGGAAGTCCACTGGTAACCACTTTGGCTGCTCTCGCTTTTTAGCAGCCTTATTTGTGCTTCAATCACCCGGCCACCTGCGATCAGTTCAGCAGCCAGCTGCTGATTCCCGATGCTCTTTCTCACCGCGGCCAAAGAGACTGGAAACTGTGCAACTGAAACAATATTGCCAACCATACTGCCGTAACGCTCTTTGGGGTAAGGATCAGGAGAGACTCTTATACGCATGCCTGGCTTAAGGCGTCTGCCATAGGTGTTATTGAAGTATCCAAGGACAACCAGCGAATCGGGCCCTACAGAATAATCAAGTTGCGCGATATGTTCTCCAATATCGACTTGACTGCCGGTAGCAATGTTCAGCTCAAGTATCTTGCCTCCACGTTGCACGCGGATCTCGCGGCCCTGTTCGAGCTGGGCAGAAAATGAGGAAATATTGCGTTCTATTTCTCTAAGCCCGTTTTCGTCTTCCAATGTGGCTTCGAGCAATGCCCGGTGCAAGATAGCGACGCGGTTATCAAGTTCATCTATCTTCAGTTGAAGTTCCGCTAGTTCATGCTGGCGTGTTGACAGTGCGTTCCTTGCATTCAGGCTACCTTTGGTGGCCTTTGTGCTCTGAACTTCCAGCTCCTGTAGCCGAACATCTATCCTTCTAAGCTTGATTTCACCTTCATCAACATGCCGTCTTGCATTTTGGACATTATTTTCAGAAACCAATCCCTTGTTCTTCAACTGAACAAAATTCTGGTAGCGCTTCAACAACGCTTCATTCAGTTCCTGGCGAACAACCCTGGCTTTTGCGAGGTTCTGCCTCTGGGCTTTTTGGAGAATCTGATTCTGGGCGGTCATGTCATCGAGAAAGACCTCCGCCTCTGAAACATAACTTCGCAGGTAGCCAATTGAATCCCGCGTTAGTTGTTTTTCGCTGCTAGTGACGTTTAGCGCGAGTTTCAGATGTTGCTCGCGTAACTGTCGTATCAGGCGATTACGCTCAATAAGCTCTTGCTGTTCTGCCCGGGCATTGGAAAGTTTTCGCGAAATGTCAGGCTGATCCAGTTCAGCTACCACAGCTCCGGTTGAAACTATGTCACCCACATTCACCAGCCATCGTGAAAGGCGGCCGCTGGCAGTGGCTTCAAGTGGTTGGATGGCTCCCGGTGCAATCAGGATGCCTTGGCCGCGGCCATTGTCTGGCAGACTCCCAAGAAATCCCCATAAGATTCCGAGGATGACCAGCCCGCCGACACCCATGACCGCCAGACGCTCCTGGCGTACGATGACTCTTAACGGCTCGTCCAGCTGCTCTGGCGAGCGCAGTCTTTCGAGTGACGCTTTTCGGAAGAGTTCCATATCCGGGACTGAAAGTTTTATCAGGCCATCAGTCCAACAGGCGCTCACGGATCCGTTCGAAACGCTGGGCGGCAAGATTCATGCGATCGAAAAGTTCCGGTGAAATCTCCCGCCCATCATCTTGATCGCTGAGCCCTTCTTGCATCCCGTAGGCAAGGTGCCCAACTGAATCTCTCAGTCTGTCGGCAAGCAATAACCCCAGTGCCCGGTAGAAACGGCTGGAAAACCCTGCGTCTGTTCGCAGGCGCCCATCAACGCGCGCCTTCGCTACAGCCATTACAACTGAGTCTTCTAATGCGGTTACGGTAGCATTAGGTGGACGCGAATCCAACAATGAAAGTTCACCCACAATTTCGCCGCTGCCGATTCGGGCGATCTCACCTACATCCTCGACTGACACATTAAGCTGCCCGCGCAAAACGAAGAAAATCTCTTCAACAGGCTGGCCTTGCTGGATTAATACAGCGCCTTTGGTAATGTGGTCGCGTTGCCCAGTACTGATTAGCCAGTCTATATCCTGATCGGTAAACTCACCCAGCATATAGAGTACTTTTTTCATTTTCTCTGGAGTCCTCTGTTAGGTAGCCGCACTCAACAAAGTAGATATGGTCAGCGGAATCCATTGCAAAACCCATTTCGTGCGTTACCAGTATAAACTGTACGCCATACAGCCAGCAGGAGGTTAAGGTGTCTCACGTCTTTCCCCGTCATACCAAGTTGTCACCGCCAATGGCTGTGGGAGGTGAGGGCTGTTATCTGATCGATGCCTCCGGCAAACGCTATTTTGATGGCTCCGGCGGTGCAGCGGTGTCTTGCCTGGGTCATGGTGATCCGGAGGTTATTGCTGCCATTCAGGATCAAGTCGGCAAGCTCGCTTTTGCCCATACGGGATTTTTTACCTCCGAGCCTGCCGAGAAACTGGCTGATCTTCTCATCGATCATGCGCCAGGCGAGCTAGGCCGGGTTCTTTTTGTATCGGGTGGATCGGAAGCCACTGAAGCGGCCATCAAACTTGCCCGTCAGTATTTTGTGGAAAAGGGCGAAACGCAGCGACGTCATCTGATTGCGCGGCGTCAGAGTTATCATGGCAATACGCTGGGCGCGCTTGCGGTGGGTGGCAACGAATGGCGTCGAGAGCAATTCTCACCGCTGCTGGTTGATGTTTCGCACATATCGCCGTGCTATGAATACGTTGATCGGCGCGAAAATGAAACGAGCTTTGACTATGGCCAGCGCGTCGCGCAGGAACTGGAGGACGAGATTCTCAGGTTGGGCGAAGATTCTGTTATGGCGTTTCTGGCCGAGCCTGTCGTTGGCGCCACGGCCGGCGCCGTCCCTGCCGTGGAAGGTTACTTTAAGCGCATACGCCAGATCTGCGATCGCTACGGTGTGTTGTTGATCCTGGATGAAGTGATGTGCGGCATGGGTCGGACGGGACACCTTTTTGCCTGCGAGGCAGATGGCGTGGTGCCGGATATATTGTGCATTGCCAAGGGCCTGGGGGCAGGTTATCAACCCATCGGTGCAATGCTCTGTACAACGCAAATCTACGCGGCCATCAAGAATGGCTCAGGATTTTTTCAGCATGGCCACACCTATCTGGGTCATCCCGTGGTGAGTGCGGCCGGTTATGCTGTTGTCCAGGCGATCTTGACGCGTAATCTGGTGCCACGGGTGCGCAAGATGGGTGAAAAACTCGATAAAGCACTCAAAGCGCAGTTTGGCTCACATCCCCATGTGGGTGATATTCGGGGTCGTGGGTTGTTCCGGGCGCTCGAGTTGGTAAAAGACAAGGAGACTAAAACCCCATTTGACCCTACGATCGGGTTGGCTGGGAAGATCAAAGAGGCCGCTTTTGCGGCGGGCCTTATTTGTTACCCGATGTCCGGTACCCGCGATGGCAAGAATGGAGACCATGTATTACTGGCCCCCCCGTATATTTTGGAAGACGAGCATATTGATGAAATCGTCTCAAAGCTCTCGGTTGCTCTAGCCGTTTGCCCAACTTAGAGAGGTGAGCCGGTATCATTTATTCGCCTAACATATTAGCGTACTGAAGAGGTCTCAAAGGGATCTGTAGCGCAAAATAGAATCAGCACAGCCCTTGAAGTCAAGTCTGATCGGAGCGGTTATTCCTTTTGGCTTAAGCAGTGCCGGCTCGTGCAAACTATTGTTTAACACTGAAAACATTTTTCGCTCGACAGCCTGTAGGCACGGCGAAGAAGGACGATTATCAACTGCGCCCGCTTCTACTGAGATTGGCCCACGCCTTTTTTATTAGGGATTGGCGGTTGCAGAATATTGACACCTGGAATATCAATTCGATAATACACCTGAGTCTAAAAAGATTTACAAGAGACATTTTATGAGAGTTAAAGAACGTGCTTTGAGGTTCCTGGGGAATAGCAGATGAAACTATTGAAAACTAAGTTGTGGTCACCATTGGATTTAATGTGGTTTAAAACAACGACCGTAACGTTCGGCTTGCTATGCGGCGTGTTTTTTTCCGAAGTACTCATGGAATATATATGGGTTGTTGCTGTGTTGTTTTTTGCCACCTATATCAAGACTGTTCATTTCTACTATTTTTCCAAAAAAGGTGAGTAGTAGAGGGCAAATATATTACTGATATGAAACCGCTCTCTTTTTTCTTTCTGCTTTTGCTGAGTAGTGCAGTTAGTGCCGATTTGCCGTTGACGCCGGCCGAACTCCAAACAGGTCAAACCAGTTTCAATCAGAATTGCTCGCAATGCCACGGTGTTGCTCTAGAGGGAACGGATTTCGGACCGCCCTTGAATCATCTGTACTATGTTCCTTCCCATCACAGTGATACTGCGTTCTACCGGGCTATCTACATGGGCGTGCAAAAGCACCATTGGGCTTTTGGCAATATGTCGAAAATTGAGGGTTTATCGCCGGATCAGGCAAAAGAACTTGTACGCTTTGTGCGTTGGGCGCAACAGACGCTGGGACTTTATTAACTCAGTTGTTTAACCAACTTCTTTGCCTTCGTACGGATAGTCGGCCAGCCGACAGGGTGACAATATTTTGTCTAAAAAAGCCCCGCTAGGGCGGGGCTTAAGGTTGGAGAAGTTTGTGGTGGCGTCGACTTAAAAGAAATCCAAAAGGACCGGGCCTTCTTGAACCTCGGGGGGCGCGGTCAACATGCCGGCCAACTGTCCCAAAATTTCCTTAATCTGGGGCTGGGCGGCCACAGCGGATTCTTGGGTATCGTAGGATGCGATAGTAATCGTCTTGCCCGGACTAACTCGAACGATAACGCCCGACTGTATGCCCGCGATGGCTGTCAGCTTATCAGTAGCGGCATGAGCAACGGCCATCACTTCGTCTTCTCTATCTTCGTCGAACGTAAAGGTGGTTATTCGATAATACATAGTAGGTCTCCTTTGGTAGTGCGTAGGAGAAAATGTACCTGATCCAGATTTCTTGTCAAAGGGAGAATCCAAAGCTTGAGCCAGAACACTCTGGCTCAGCGAGGTCAATTAATCTGATCTCTTGAATCAGCCCTTTGCCCCAAAAGATCTTTGGCGAGCCCGATTCGCGATACCTGGCCGGTTAAGTGATGTTGTGGAGCGCTGGAGGCTTGCAATCTCCTGCAGAAGATCTATTGTTGTGCGATCCCAGCCTTACGCCCTCTTAATACGTACTTTTGCACTTTACCGGTAGCGGTCTTTGGTAGATCCTCGACGAAACTGACTAGGTGTGGCACTTTAAAGTGGGCTAACCGCTCACGGACGTGAAGTTTAAGCTCATCAGCGCTGACTTTGGCATTGCTTTTTAGAACGACAAAGGCATGCGGGGTCTCGCCCCATTTTTCATGCGCAGCACCGACCACTGCAACTTCCTGGACAGCAGGGTGAGTCAATAAGCAGCCTTCAAGCTCTACCGAAGAGATGTTTTCGCCTCCACTGATAATGACATCTTTAAACCGATCTCGAATCTCAACAAATCCATCGGGATTGACAACTGCGGCATCGCCGCTATGGAACCAGCCGTCTTTGATGGCTGCGTTCGTTCCTTCCGGATCGTTGTAATAGCCTGACATCACGACGTTTCCACGGACGATTATTTCGCCCAGCGTTTGACCGTCTTTGGGAACCTCAGTGCCATCTTCGGTTACCACGCGAAGCTCTCCGGAACTCACAAGTTCTACCCCCTGACGTGCCTTGATTTTCGCTCGTTCTGTGAGGGAGAGGTCGTTGTGCTCCGGGCGGGGTTCGCAAAAAGTGATGAGGGGAGCTGTCTCGGTCAATCCGTAAACATGAGTCAGTTCCCAACCGAGCTCTCGCTCTACCAGTTCAATGGTTGCGGCTGCGGGTGGGGCGCCTGCTGTAAAAAGTCGTACTCCGCGGGGGGCACCCGCTCTGACCTCTTCTGGCGCATTCGCGATGCTGATCAGCACCGTCGGAGCCGCACAGAACATAGTGATGTTTTCTTCTTTGATGAGTTGATAGATGAGCGCCGGTTCAACTTTGCGAAGGCAAACATGGGCCATACCCCGGGCTGTGTTAATCCAGGTGAAGGTCCAGCCGTTGGCATGGAACATAGGCAAGGTCCACAAATACCGATCAGCTGTAGTCAGGTGATGATGGACCAGGGTTCCCATGATATTAATGTACGCGTTGCGGTGCGTAATCATGACCCCTTTTGGCCGCGCGGTGGTCCCACTGGTGTAATTGATGGTAATGAGGTCTGACTCATCGATCTCAACCGTGGTGAAAGCGGGGGGTTGGGATTGAAGTGCTGATTCGTATTCGATCCATCCTTGCCCGGAACCCTCCAGCGCGACAAAAGTTTCGACCGATTGCAAGTTGGCTCGGATTTCGTCAATAGCGGAAATGTAGTCCGGGTGAACACAGACCACTTTTGCACCACAGTGGTTAATGATGTATTCAAAATCATTGGGCTGTAGTCGGTAATTGATGGGCACCAGCACGGCGCCGATCTGCGGGACCGCGTAATATCCTTCCAGGTGAGAATGCGTGTTGGGGGCAATATAGGCTACTCGATCCCCTTGTTTGACACCAAGGGCTTGCAGTGCCGATGACCAACGGTCGCACCGTTCCAGAAACTCTCCGTAGGTAAATCGCAGGTCTCCGTCTACAACCGCCTCACGGTCTGCGTAAAGCCTTTTTGCGCGTCGGGCGAACTCAATAGGGGTTAAAGCAGTTTCCATACTATTTCCAAATTAGGGGGGTTTCGGTAAACATGGGCTGAGTCTAAAGAAATCGCAAATTACAATGCAACTGATTGTTGAATCGATTGGCAAGCGTTTCTTGTCTGGTTCATTCCAGAACGTCCAGGGAAAGCCCAGTTGCCCAATGAGAGCGGGCGCATGGTGGAGGACATGTTATAGAAATATCTCTTGCCCTCCAAGCCCTTTTGTTTTCCGGGCAAAGCAACAGGCTCCAGGGGGTCGATCCTGCTGGAACTTTGGTTCACGGCAGCCCTCGGCCTTTATCTGAAGTAATCCGGTTGTTGGCTTAGCGCTCCCAGTGCCGGGTTATTGTGTGACTTTTATTTCAACACCTTCTGTTATGCCAAAATATTTGTCATGGCGTAGACTGGGGATGCGTTGACGGGCTATCCCGACCTCGTCAAGGTTAATCACAGCATTGATAACACCGGCTTGATCTCCTCCATCGGCAAGAATCTCACCCCAGGGATTAATGATCAATGAGTGACCGTAGCTTGCTCCGCCACCATCGACTTTTCCAATGGCGCATGGAGAGACCACAAAAGCCCCGTTCTCTATTGCCCGTGCTCTGTTGAGCACGTGCCAGTGGGCCTGCCCGGTTTTTTGTGTAAAAGCAGCCGGGACAAACAGGATTTCTGCACCCGATTGAGACAATTCCCGATATAGATTCGGAAAACGAAGGTCGTAGCAGATTGTTTGCCCCATCTTTGCAAAAGGTGTCTGGCAGATAACGGCTTTGTCTCCGCCATGAACAGATGCGCTTTCACAGTATGATTGTCGCTCAGAAAGATTGACGTCAAACAGATGAATTTTATCGTATCGGCTTATGATGTTTCCTTTGTCATCAATAACAAAACTTCGGTTGAGAATCTTATTTTCAGGACCATTAATAGCGATTGAGCCGATGAGAAAGAACTTCTTTTTATTCTTTGCAAAAGTCCTCAGCCCGTTTAAAACAGGATGAGATTCTTCGGGTGCGCTCGGTGGAGTAAAAGCCGAACCTTCTGTTTTCAGCCCCCCGCAATATTCTGGCGTGGTGATGAATTCAGCACCTTTTTCCACTGCTTCTTCAGCGAGCGATACCGCCAGATCAAGCGCGGACTGGAATTCCGGCTGCGGACTGGTCTGAAGACAAGCAATATTTAGCAGTCTTTTCGAACTATTCATGGGTTTTCGGCCTGCTTAGTCTGAAATTAAGCTCAATTTAAGAGCAGCATCTGGCACCTCGGGCGGCACCAAGCGTCGGCTTATCAAAAGGGTTGATCAACAAGCCCCCTTATGCAAGGATTGTTTTCCTGACCCAGCCATCTTGTTAAGCAGTCTATTGGGTAAAGAAAACCTCGCCCAAGCGAGGTTTTCTGGTCAAGATTCAGGTAGATCTGGAGCAAAGTCTGCAGTTATTCGTTCATCGAGTGAATGACCGATCCACCAGCGATCAGAACTTTTCCATACTCCGTTATCGTCCCCGCAAAGGCCATAAAATGTTCCCACTGCATGCCTTGCGCCATATGCCGATCGATCCCATCGCTCTCAACGTAGACTTCATTTATAGAGTAAAGAATGTTGCCGGTGGTTCCTTCACTTGGGTCCAGCAGGTTTTTCATCTCCTCGGCCTTGGCGACGTGATAGTCAACAAGGTGAATCCTTCCATCTGCCTCCAGCGAGTGTGTTTCCCGCATCCAGGCAGCATGGGTCGCAATCATCTCCTCTACTTCTTCCGCTTTGTCAGCCGGAACAGATAATGCAAAGTTGAAAGTTAATTGTCCATTTTTTGAAGCCACTAGTTACTCCTGGTTGATTGTTATAAAACGCTAACGATTCTAATGCGATTTCTCGATAAAATTGTTCGCCCGAAATTTGCAACAGAATCTAGTGTCATCTGCAGCTCGTCACTGCGACCGAATTAGGGTACCGGGTGTTGGATCAAATCAATGTCAGGGCTTGTCGGCACCAAAAAGATCAGTGTTTGACTGTATCACCCGCGATCTTATCCATAAGCGCAAAAATAAGACCTGACAGAACAAACGCTAAATGAAGTATCACTTTCCAAAACAAGGCGTTGCTCTGGTCAGCCGTTAAAGTATCAGGGATATTCATAAACGACTTTAACAAATCGATCGCTGAAATTGCCACGATCGCACCAATCACCTTGAGTTTTAAGCCGGAAAAGTCGACCTTGCCCATCCAGTCTGGCCTGTCCTCATGATCGGCGACATCGATCTTGGACACAAAAATTTCATAGCCACTAAAAATAATCATCAATAACAAACTGCCAACCAGAGCCATATCCACCAAAGCCAATATCCCAATAATCACATCACTTTCTGACGCCACCAGCACAACAGCAGTCAGGTGCCATAGCTCCTGGGCGAACTTCACAAATAACAACAAAATACTAAAGATCAGCCCCAGGAAAAAAGGTGCTAAGAACCATCGACTCTTGAAGATCGCCGACTCTAAGAAACTTTCAATTTTTGCAAACATCGCTTCAGTCCATTCGCGAAACGCCCGCAATCATAGCAGCAATTATGGGCATGCCCCGCCTGGTTCGACACGGCACGCCGATGCATCAGTACGCCCTGGCTGAATGGTGCGTACCTTAAAGGTATGCGGGTAGCAGGGCAGTAGCCCTGGTTTGCAGTAACTTTGTATTTTGTTAGCCAGATGTCAATTATTCAATGGTCTGCCTGGGTTAGAAGCCCACTCTCTCAATCGTTTTCAAAACAAATAGTACCAGCCCCACTAGACAGGAACTGACATATCAAGGTGAAAGAGTGGGGTGGACTGCGTACCAGGCAAGCATCAACCAGGGCAGGTTTAATGAAACTTAAAACGTTATTTATTGCTCAAGGAGCACTTTGGGCCATCTTAGGTTTGATGGGTATCGTGGCCGGTGAAAGCGTTATCGCTGGTTGGGGAATAGAGGTAACCCTGATCTTCCCACACTCAATCGCGAATTCGCCATAAGCACGCTCGCCATGGGTGTGATCGTATAGCGAATTCCCACTTGGGTTGGAAGTAAGCTCAGGGAGCCAGCCTTTATTGGACATGTAATCAACAGTGCTTTCGCAGTTAACGTCAGCTGTGATATATACGCAGGTGCAATCAGCGGTTCAGGCGCAACAGTCAATCTTGTTTTGACAATTATTTTTGCTATCCTCTTCTTTGCGATGGGTGCTAGGCAAAAGAATAGTTAAAGCCAGTAGGCCCTGAGTGTGGTTGAGCAAGGGGTCTCGTTTCGACAGAAGTTCTTCTAGATAGAGGTTGATGCCTTATGCGAGTGTAAAGCAGGTAGAGTTGCCATCGTAGTGGGGCAGTGGGAGTAGAGGTCTGAAATGGATTCAAATGTCGTCCTTGAGTCGGTAATCACGTGTGCAGAGTGTGGTCAGCAGGCGATGGAGAAGATGCCTACAGATTTCTGCCTGTGGTTCTATGAGTGCAAATCCTGTCACAAGATGCTGAAGCCTAAAGCGGGTGACTGTTGTGTATTTTGTTCATACGGTACGATACCGTGCCCACCAATACAGCAAAACAACTCTTGTCATGGCGCAGAATCAGTTACAGAAAGATTTCCAGTTTTGGTGTAATGGTAGAAATGAACGCCCCTGCCTTTATCTTCGCGCTCCTGCTGGGCAGTGTTGCTACGCCAACTAAACCTCACTTGAATGAACAAGTTCTACAAATATGGATTCTGGATCTTGGTTATATACGCCTGTGTTGATATTTTCCTTTACGCAACAAACTATGAATGTATGAACCGTTGCATCCCTAGTGCCTTTAACCTGTCAAAACAGCTCTTCTCTTTATGGTGAATCGTTGCCCCAACCTCCTCACCAGTTCCTGCGCCCTTAGATGCGTGCAATACATCAGCCTCTCTAACCACTATCTGTGTACCGCAGATAAGTTTATTTCTAGAAGAAATAGCTAGGGTCAAAACACGACAAGTCAGGCAGAACGTCCCATATTCTTCCATCCGGAGGAGGTCGATCCAACTCTTTAGAACAAAGTCTCCGGGTAAGCAAATCACTGAACTCATAAGGAAAACGAACAATTACCGAAGGTTCGTTTTTCATTTCTTCGTCAATCTCGGCTCTTGTCCTTTTTAAGTAGATTAATGCTGCATCTACTGTCTCGGAGTTATCAAGGCTTCCGATTACAAATTCGAAATTGATCTCCCAATGCCAATCTTCCGGCGTTACCTTGATACACGCCTCTAACTCATGCCAGTTGCTCAGGGCCTGCGTTTTAGATCCAGAATCCCAATATAGATCTCCATCTGCAAATATGTTGGCTAAAAATTGATCTGCAAACGTCGTTGACGCAAAATGTAGTCGTATCGTTCCAATGCTACTCCAAGCATCCGATTGCAAAACCAATATTCCACTCTTCCAACAAGCCTCAACCAGGGGGAGAATTTTTCGATCTACCTCAAACTCAAGGCCAGGCCCCACTTTTAACGTTATTGTATCGCGAAGTCTTTGATCGTCTTTCGAAGGCTCAAACGGACCACTGAGCTTGCCATAGACACGCTCTAATCTCTTTAAATCATTTCGAGTCTTATTTTTTGACATCAAGTTGTCTGAGTGTTTATGAGCTAGTCTTTTCGTCCCAGGTGCTACACAGAAGTAGAATTTATATGCTCCAGAGTAACGGACGCTTGAAGATGCCGCAACTTTTTTAATAACTATTACTCCACACCTCCTATGAGGTGACAGAGCGCACAGACTTAACTCCATATTCTGCTGAAATAGGCGTTACTGGTACTGATCAGTCAAACAGGTATTAAGGAGAATCAAGGTGAAAAAAACGGTAGCCGCAGTTGCAGCTGAATCTCCCAAGTACCTTCTGAGAGTCTTGAGTTGGTATTTCTCTACCTGGTGAGTCTCATGCTGATGCAGAAGTCCGGACTCATATCTCTCCACCAAATCCTGAGCCCTCAAATGTGTAGTCGGCCTCTGGTTACTTCCTTCTAGCTGGAATAAGATAGCGGTATGTTGGGAGTAAGATAGGCCGTCTAAGGCAATTTAATTGAAGGAGGAAACCCAATGCCTAGATATATCACTTTAGGAACCTTTACCAATGAAGGTGCTGCGGGACTCGTTGATGGTGATTCCGATCGCAGGGCGGCGATGGAAGCTCTGTGTAATAGCGTGGGGGCCAAATTGGTAGATCATTATATTACTCGTGGTCAATATGACTTCTGTAACATTGCCGAAGCTGATTCATTTGCCGTGGTCGCTGCGATGACCTTAAAGGCCAGGGCCAGTGGAACGGTTAGCAACTTGGTCACTCTGGAATCGGTTGATATTAACGAGATACGCAGTGTCGCAAAGAGTGTTCAATTCACGCCAACAAGCGGTTGATCATTGTGAGTGCCCTACACAGTAGGGCACTTCTTTATGAATAGTTATCTACTCCAATCTTTTAACCACATCCTCCATTCTTAAATGCGAATAGCGCATCAGTATAGTTTTCTCTACGTGCGGCTATCTCCTTGCGCCCTTCAGAGTTGATCCCCTCGGACATCAAGAGGTGTTGGTAATTTGGGCGCGAGACATCGAACACCATCGATGAGGGTCAAAAACACCTTTCAGGTAGGAGATTCAGTCATGCAAAACCAAGCGACTCAAAACGTAGTCGCGAATCCCGTCATGAAGCCCGCGTACTTAACGAATGGTTGGTTCATTAAGATGGTCGTGGCGGGAGCTACATGGCAATCTGTGTTTTGACTGGTTGTGGTACAGGAGAGGGTACCCCTTCTTTTACGGCGAGGACTCTTTGTTCTCAGACTGTGACGGTGCCGAGTTTATCGACGAGATCATGTCCGGCAACTTTAGCCTCAGAATCTTTCCAGACGGACCCTTCGGCAGGTCATCCATGAAATAGATGTGTTTGGGTGTTTTGACTTTGCCCACCGCGGTCTCACACA
>JBBWVW010000171.1:0-15319 GCA_050256425.1 Arenicellales bacterium
TTGGACCGGTCCTGGTTGCGCATCACCGTGACAGTTTCGCCGTTATGAGTCATGGAGAAACTTTTGAGTTCGGCCGTAATCATTACCGGCTTGGTGTGCTCTTCAGCAATAGCCGGTAGTGCAAGTAAGGCGCCCAGTAGCATGCGCAGCAGCCATGTCGAATAACGAAACTTTTTCATTTCCGTTTCACCTTTGATCAACAACACGGGCACAGTATAGTTTTTCTTGGTGTGCTCGTATCGTTGTACATAGAGCGGCAGACAGCACGGCATCCTTCGTGATGGGAGGCTACCGGTGATGCTCTACAATCCCCGCTGATGTGTTAACGAACAGGCGAACACGGTGGCGAAGCTCTATTTCTACTATTCGGCAATGAATGCTGGCAAGACGACGAATCTACTGCAGTCGAGCTACAACTATGCCGAGCGTGGCATGAACACGCTGGTGCTGAAACCGCGCATCGATAATCGGGAGGGGGAAAGCCGGGTTCGTTCACGAATCGGTCTTGAGGCCGATGCGATCGATGTGGGCCCCGAGGTCGATCTGTACCAGTTGGTGGTTCGCGAAGGTGAGGAACAAGCCGTGCATTGTGTGTTGGTGGATGAAGCTCAGTTTCTCAGCGCCCAGCAGGTCGAACAGCTTACCGAAGTCGTCGACACGCTGGATATACCGGTGCTCGCCTATGGGTTGCGTACCGATTTTCTTGGAGAACTGTTCGAAGGTGCGCGGTTGCTGCTGGCATTGGCAGACGAGTTACGTGAGATCAAGACCGTGTGTCACTGCGGTCGCAAAGCCATCATGACGGTACGTTTTGACAGTGAGGGCAGGCCGGTGCAGGCCGGTGATCAGATTCAGATTGGCGGTAATGAGACCTATATCTCGATGTGCCGGCGTCACTTCAAGGAAAGCCTGCAGGGCAGCACGAACTGAGCGTCATCTCAAAGCCGGAAACGTTCGGGCTGACTGTGCTCAGTCGATAAAGCTGACCCAGTCGTCCACAACTTCACGCTCAGTCGTCAAGCGGTTCTCGATCGCGTTGTTATCGGCGTAGCCCAAAGACATGCCGCACACCAGCGTCTCGTTATCATCCATTTCGAGATACGAATGAATCACCCGGTGAAATGGTGTAAAAGCCGCTTGTGGACAGGTATCCAGGCCACGGGCCCGGGCAGCAACCATGATGTTCTGAAGGAACATACCGTAGTCCAACCAACTGCCCTTTTCCAGTACCCTGTCTATGCTGAAAATCAGTCCAACCGGCGCATCAAAAAATACATAGTTGCGTCCGTGCTGTTGGTGCATTGCCGTCTTGTCGTCCCTGGTGATGCCCAGCAGGCCATACAGGTCCCAGCCGATTTTGCGCCGGCGTTCGAGGTAAGGAGAGATCCATTTGTTGGGGTAATAGGCGTATTCAGAAGTGTGCTGCGCCGCTTTATCCGGATTGTTGTACACCGACAGTATGTTTTTACTGATGCCGGTCAAGGCCTTGCCGGTCAGGACATATACCCGCCACGGTTGGGTATTGGTACCTGAGGGCGCCCGCGATGCGGTGGCGAGGATCGCACGGATCGTTGCCCGTTCGACCGGCGTTGGCAAAAAGGCCCGTATCGAGCGTCTTGAAGCAATCGCTTCATCGACCGGATTGTTTTGAGGGGTACCCATCAGATCGGATCGTTATAAACAGAGGTTGTCGGTGATTGATCTTACAGGTAGTACAGTATCAGGCTCGCCGCGAGCAGCACCGCCACCCACAATACCATCGAGCCGGTCGGCCAGGATCGCGCCAGAGTCCCCTCGGGGCCATAGTGACGCACGACCGAGCGCATCACGTCACGACTGGTGTTTTGTGTCACCTGGCCCAGTGTGTCGCTGACGGCGGCCAAACCCTGAGTGCAGTGGCGCACCCAGCGTGGCGCCAGGCGGCGATACAGCCACTCGACATCAATATTGGTGGAGCGCAGTTCAGGCGGGTAAATCCCTGAAACCTTAAGCCAGGCAAACGCAGCGGCTGAAAAAACCAGCAACTGGATTTGTGCCAGTATATGGCTGCCATCGAAAGGCGTATAACCCGTCGAGAACGGCAGCAGCTCATAAAGTATCCACGGGTAGCAGCCGATAAAGACGCAAAGCACAGCCGCCAGACCCATCGCGGCCAGCATGTTTAGCGGTGGCTCGGTGGTCCGGATACCACTGTCGTGGGAGAAAAAAGCGAAAAAAGGAATCTTGATGCCAGCATGGTGAAATACACCTGCCGATGCGAATAGCAGTGCCAGCCAGACCCCCGGGTGGCCTTCTTCCAGCACCGCGACCATAACCATGGATTTGCTGACGAAACCGCTGAAAAGCGGAAAGGCCGAGATCGATGCTGCGCCGACGATGCACAAGGTGGCGGTAACAGGCATGCTTTTGTACAGCCCGCCCAGGTCAGAGCCATTGATGCGTCCGGTCATGTGCAGCACGGCGCCCATCGACATCATCAGAAGGCCTTTAAAAATCACATCGTTAAAGGCGTGAGCGATCGCACCATTCATAGCCAGCGCCGTACCCAAGCCAATGCCCACGACCATGAAGCCGATCTGGTTGATCATGCTGTAGGCGAGTACGCGGCGCAGGTCGTTTTCAATCACGGCGTAAAAGATCGGAAAACAGGTCATGGTCGCGCCGATGTAGACCAGTGCCTCGGTGCCGGCAAAGCCACGCGCCAGAGCGTAGACCGCGACCTTGGTGGTAAATGCACTGAGAAAAACCGTGCCGGTCGGGGTGGCCTCGGGGTAGGCATCTGTGAGCCAGTTGTGCAGCAGGGGAAAGGCGCACTTGATGCCAAAGGCGATAAAGATCAGGAAGCTTCCCGCACCATTTAGGCCGATATGGTTAAAGGCAAGCGAGCCGCTGTGCCGATACAGCATCAGCGCTCCGGCGAGCAGCAGCACGCCCGATACCACCTGGATCACAAGGTAGCGCATACCGGCGCCCCAGGCTCGATCGGTGCGGTTGGCGAAGATCAGAAACGCCGAGGTCAGGGCCAGTATTTCCCAGAACAAGAACAAGGTCAAAAGGTCGCCCGCGAATACCGCCCCAATTGCACTGCCGGCGTACAGCAACGCTGCAACATGTTGGCTACGGTCTTCAACGTGTAGCGAGAAGACAATGCCGATAAATGCGCCGATGTGAAACAGGATGCCGAACAGCATGCTCAATTTATCAACGCGCAGCGGTTCCAGATACAGGTCCATAAAGGCGACACGCACCAGAAGATCTGGGGTGAGATTCATCAGCGCGAGTCCGCCGACCAGTGGTACGGCCAGCATGACTACTTGGCGTGCACGCTGCGGCAGCACCGCAGCTGCCAGCGCCGCCAGGTAGAAAAGCACAAAGGGCGGCAGTTCAACCATTACGATCGTAGTAATCCTCGGCGCGCATCAGCAGTTTGCGCAACTCCTTGGCTACCAGCACCAGTACCACGCAGGCGACAAAACCGTAAATGGCATAAAAGCCCCATACCCCTTCCCAGGGATGCACGATGTGGCGGTGGTAAACGAAGTCAGCACCGATGGTGACGATACATACAGCTACCAGCGCCCACAGCACCCGCCGTACGTTTTGCGGTTTGTCAAAGATATGGATCTTGTCGTTCATCGGAGCCTCAAGGAATCAGCATGCTTGCCAGTTGGTAAACTGGGCCGGGAAAGAAAAATAGCGTGACACAGGCCGCCGTGGTTATGCCAATGGCCACCAGGCAGGGTAATGGGGCCTCGCTGAACTGCACTGCGGTTTTAGGCGATTGGCCGAAAAAAGCTCGCAACGGAATCGGTAGAAGATAAGCGATGTTCAGCAGTGTGCTCAGCATCAGAACCCCGACCAGTATGCCGTAGCCCGCATCAAGCGCTCCGAGTGCGAGATACCATTTTCCCCATAAGCCGCCCATCGGTGGCAACCCAGCGATACTGAGACTCGCGATCAGGAAGGCTCCCATGGTGAGCGGCATTTGCCGACCGAGTCCATCGAGTTCACTGACACGGGTCTTGTGGGTAGCCACCAGAATCGCGCCGGCACAGAAAAACAGGGTGATCTTGCCGACCGCGTGGGTAGCGATGTGCACGGCTGCACCAGAAATACTGGCCGCGTTGGCCAGCACTGCGCCAAGGACCACGTAAGACAACTGGCTGATGGTTGAATAAGCGAGACGGCGTTTGAGATTGTCCTGGTACAGCGCGACAAGTGAGGCGCCGATAATAGTCAGCGCTGCCACCCATAAAAGGACTGTGCTGGCCGTGCTGCCTCTAACCAGATCGATACCAAAAATATATACCGTGACCTTGAGGATGGCAAAAACACCTGCTTTTACCACTGCAACTGCGTGTAACAGTGCGCTTACCGGGGTGGGGGCTACCATCGCGGCTGGTAGCCACCGATGGAAAGGCATCAGTGCGGCTTTGCCGATACCGAAGGCGAAGAGTGCGTAGAGCACGCCGATTACCAGCGGTGAAGCCTGTCCCGCAAGGATGCCGCCTGCCTTAAAGCCGGTGGTGCCGGTTAACTGCCAGGTCCAGATCACCGCCAGCAGTAAAAACCCCATGGAGGTGCCCATCAGGACACCCAGATATACCCGCCCCCCACGACGAGCCTCCGGCGTACCGGCATGGGTGACGAGCGGATAAGTCGAGACCGTCAACAATTCGTAAAAAAGGAATAGCGTAAACAGATTCTGCGCCAGCGCTACACCCATGGTAGCGCCGATTGCGATGGCGAAAAACGCATAGAAGCGGGTCTGGTGGATTTCATGATGGCCGCGCATATAGCCGATGGAATAGATCGTCGTGACGATCCACAAAGACGAGGCAATCAGTGCAAAGAGTAATCCCAATGGCTCCACCTGCAGTGCCAGCGGTACTCCGGGCACCGGTATTGCCAGCAGCAGGCCAGGGGTTTCCCCGGCCAGCACGTCCGGAGCCAATGAGGCAACCTCAGCTAGCAGTAATAGGCCAGTTGCGACGCTAATTGTCTCGCGCAGATTGGGCCGGTTGCCGGTGACAACGATCAGCCCCGCTCCGATAAACGGTGTCAGTACGATCAGAAATAGCATCGAGTCGCTCATGGTTGTCCCCCGAACAGCACCATGGCGGCCTGTGATGCAATGCCCGCACTCAGTTCGGTATGGATGCCGAAATACAGATTGGCGATAGCCAGCAGCCAGGCCGGAACCAGCATAGACAGCGGCGCTTCGGTGCCACTGACGGCTTCTCCGGTTTTGCCAAGGTACGCGGTCTCGATCACGCGCCAGACATAGATCACGGCAAGCAGTGACCCGGCAATGATGACAAGGACAACGGGCCACCAGCCTCGCTCTACAGCGGCCAGCACCAGATACCATTTACTAATAAAGCCCGCGGTGAGTGGCAGGCCGATCAGACTGAGACCGCCAATCACGAAAACACCCATGGTCCAGGGCATCCGGTACCCGAGTCCGCCCAAGTCTCCCAGGCGCACACTGCCCAGCCGCCAGGCAATACAGCCGAGCGCGAGAAACAGTGCGCCATTCATCAGCGCATGGTTGAAAAGATGCAGCAGAGTGGCCGTAAGCCCGGCAGGAGTCGCCAGGCTAACACCCAGTACCAGGTAGCCGATCTGGGCGATGCTGGAGTACGCCAGCATTCTCTTCAGGTTGTGCTGGAATATTGCTACTGTCGACGCCGAAAGTACCGCGACCGAGCCCAGAACGACCAGCATGGCCGATAGCGGCATGGCGCTGAGTGCGAAGTCGATGCCAAAAACGGAGAACATAAAGCGCAGCAGGACGTAGACAGCCACTTTGGTCGCAGTAGCCGCAAGGAAGGCGCTGACTGCTGAGGGCGCGTAGGCATAGGCATTGGGTAACCACAGATGAAGTGGGAACAGGGCGATCTTCAGGCCCAGACCCACCGTCAGAAAAGCAAAACCGGTGCGCGCTGTGCGACTGTCGGCAACGGCAATCAAGCGCTGCGCCATGTCAAGCATGTTTAGTGTGCCGGTTAGCATGTACAACAGGCCGATCCCGATGAGAATAAAAGTCGCGCCGATCGTTCCCATGATCAGGTACTGGTAGGCCGCCGTCAGCGCTCTGCGATCGTTCCCCATCGCAATGAGTACGTAACTTGACAGCGACGAAATCTCGAGAAAGACAAAAAGGTTGAATGCATCCCCGGTTATCGTGATGCCCAGCAGTCCAGTCAGGCAGAGCAGCCAGGCGGTGTAAAAAAGTCCCTGGCTATGTGTCTCGATTTCACTGGCGACACTGCGCTTGGCAAAGATGGACACCACTGTGCTGATTGCTGTGACGATCAACAGTACGTAAGCGTTGGCGAAATCGATGTGGTATGCGATACCAAACGGTGCCGCCCAGCCACCGAAGGTATAGTCGATGACGCCCTGTTCCAGTATTTGCCCGAGCAGAGCAACTGAAACGAGCAGCGAGACGCCGCTGACGACGAATGTCAGTAGCCACGCCGCAAAGGGTCGATGCAAGACCAGGCACAGCGGAGCCGCCAGCAACGGCACAACCACCTGTAGCGCCGGCAGTTGCGCACTAATCACAAGGACTCGTCCTGGCGGTGAATGTCGTCTTCTTCGACCGAGCCGTAGGCTTCACGAATACGCACGACGAGTGCGAGACCCAGGGCAGTGGTGGCCACCCCGACCACGATCGCAGTCAGGATAAGCACATGGGGCAGAGGGTTGGAGTAAGCAATGACGCCTTCGCGCAATATAGGTACAGCGCCGTTCACGACTTTACCCATGCTGATATAAAGAATGAAAACCGAGGCCTGGAACAGGTTCAACCCGATGATTTTCTTGACCAGATTGCCACTGGAGATCACCACGTAGAAACCGGTCATCATCAGCAGGATAACGATCCAGTAGTTGTACAATCCAGCGACGTTCACGGATCGTTGCGCCCGGCAAAGGCCAGAAAGATTGTGATTATCACTGCACTCACAGTGACGCCAACCCCAAGTTCAACCAGGAAGATTCCCAGGTGCTGGCCGTCTATCAGATCGTGTGCGAGCGCACCGTAAGCAAGGTAATCTGAGCCCAGCAGCATTGTCGTCATGCCGACCCCGGCATACAAGACCAGCCCGAGTGCCATAACAAACCGTAACAGCCCTGGCGGTATAGCGTTGCGTAGGGCTTCGGTGCCGAACACCAAGCCGTAAAGAATAAATCCAGCAGCGAAGATGACCCCGGCCTGGAAGCCGCCCCCGGGCCCGAAGTCGCCATGAAACTGTACGTAAAGGGCAAATAGCAGGATTATCGGCGTAATGATCTTGGTGACAACACGCAGTACCGGGTTGTCTCTCATGATGTCGGATGTTCCTTTCCGGGCTGTTTGCGCCGACGCAGGCCCAGCAGTGCTAAGACCCCGATCCCAGCGGTGAAAATTACCGCCAACTCGCCCAACGTGTCGTAACCGCGGTAACTCGCGAGAATGCTGGTAACTACGTTAGGGATGCCGGTTTGCTCAGGCGATTTACCAAGGTAGTACGGCACAACGTGCTGATGCACGGGTGCGCCCGGGTCAGCGAAAAAAGGCATGTCGAGTGTGCCATAGACCAGCGCCGCGCCAGTGACCGCAACCACCAGCAGCGGCAGCAGGGGCCGGTGTGCTGGTCGTTGCTCGTGCCTGCCCACCAGGCCAATGGTCGCCAGCATCAATACTGTCGAAATGCCGACACCTACAGCTGCCTCGGTAAATGCCACATCTACCGCATCCAGAACCACGAACACGACCGCAGCGAGCAGGCTGTAGATACCAAACATCATGGTCACGGCAAAAAGGTCATGCAGCCGAACCGCGGCAAGCGCGGTTAGCGCCAGCATGCCCAGCAGCACGATATTGATGGCCTCGATCAGCACCTAGATTTTCGGATCATCAAGCCAGGGTCTGCGGATACCGTGCCTGGCCGCGCGCGCCAGGGCATGTGAGGCAGAGGGGTTCAGTAGCGCCAGTATCGCCAGAAGTAATAGCAGTTTGCCCAGCAGCAAACTCCAACCTGCTGCCAGCGCAAGCCCCAGCAGAATGGCGCTGGCCCCCAGGGTATCGGTAATGCCGGCGCCATGCAGGCGGGTGAAGACATCCGGCAGGCGCAGTAGTCCAATGCCACCTACCAGGGTGAACAGTGCACCGATAACCAACAGGGCAGCACTTGCAAGGTCCAGCGCGAGGCTCATGATTTTTCTCCATCGCGCGGTGACTGGGCCTGACCAAGGTCGCCGAACTCGGATACCTTGAGGACAGCGACAGTACTGATGAAGCCAATCAGGGCGTACATCAGAGCGATGTCAATATACAAGTCCGGCTCACCGACGATAAAGCCAAGCACCGCGATCATCAGCACGGTCTTGGTGCCCAAGGCATTCGAGGCCAGAATCCGGTCATAGACGGTCGGCCCCTTGATTGCCCGGATCAGGGCTAGCGCCATGGTGACCAGCAGCGCGATGCCGGTAAGCGTGAACATTACTTATCCTCCATGGAGCATACGCGTCGAGCCATTTCTCCTCGCGTCAACTCCTCAGCCGCGTCATCCGTCAGGGCATGCACTTCTATCTGGTTGTCAGCGACATCTAGCGAGATCGTCCCGGGCGTCAGGGTGATCGAATTGGCATAACTGACCCGGCCCACGGTGGTGCGCTGGCCCGCATCGACATTAATGATTGATGGGCTGATCGGCAAGCGTGGATCGACGATACGGCGTGCCACATCCACGCTGGCACTGACGATCTTCCCAGCCAGCCAGGGCGCGTAGCGTGCCAGCCCTGGAAGTAGCCTCAGCGGCAAACCCTCAGCATCCAGTATGCCTAAACGCTTCGCGCACAGAACCACCAGCAATACTGATGCGATGCCAAGGCTCAGAAGCGGAGCTGTCCAATGCCCGGATAGCAACAACCATGCTCCAGAGAGCACGAAAAAAAGGATCAGTGCGTATCGCAACATAGCAACGCTAATTTCAGTGGTATATCGGATACCATTAAGACTTAGACAAGGACGCCAGCCCTTGTGGCTTGCTCGATGATTTTAGGGCGACCAAATCGTTCCTATTAGAGAAGGGGCAACCCAGCAGTCGTGCCGGACGGTTAACCATCTGCAGGGTCAATCAAGATAAGGCTAGACCGGCTACACGACGATGAGCGCGGGCTTCACGTTGCCTATGAATATTCATATCCTGAAGCGTTTTCTCGACATAACTGATGTGATCATCCGAGGCGGTCTTGGCGGCCTGTGGATCGCCATCCAGTATCGCATTCATCAGATGATAGTGCTGGTCGCGAAGATGCTTGAAGTTATCAGGCCGCTGGTACAGGTTCTCCAGGTTGTAATGGATACTGCGGCGCAGCAGCGAGAACAGGCTGCGCATCACGTGGACCAGCACCACGTTGTGCGAGGCTTCACCGACTGCGAGGTGAAAGTCTGCATCGGCTTTGGCTTCGATCACGGCGTCATCTTGGCCATGAGAGAGAATCATTCGCTTGTAGGCTGCGCGTAGCATTTCCATATCGGTTTCAGTGCGCCGGGCGGCGGCATGATATGCCGCCATGGACTCGATTGCGTGGCGCAGTTCCAAGACGTCCTGCTGCGCATCGGGTGAGGTGCTGATCAGTTCCAGCAGCGGATTTTCCAGGGCGGGATTAAGACTCTCGGCCACTTCGGTGGCGCCGCGGCCCCGTGTCGTTAGCAGTCCACGCGCGGAGAGAATCTGTAGGCCCTCGCGTAGTGAGGGCCGTGAAACCCCGAGTTGCACGGCAAACTTACGCTCTGCCGGCAGGCGGTCACCAGGTTTCAGTGCTCCCTCTAGGATCAACTGCTCAATTTTCCGGACCACAACGTCCGAAACACGTTCTCGATTCATAATGAAATGGTAAACTGGTAAGACCAACGAAGGCATCACTGTACCACTGAGCCACTTATTTTAAAACTGCGATAAAACTAAGCGCTTGGCTAAAGCCGAAACCCTTAACTCAAAGACCGAAAGGGGATTACTCCGACTGAACCGACCGCCCAGAGGAGATCACCTGGTAGGAGATGAACATCAAAATAAAGATGTTATCCACCCTGGGGGGCGCCGAAAGCCAGCGAAAGGAAAGCGCCCATATCAGCTGGGCGTTTGTTGTAATCCAGTGATAACGCAGCCTCGAGGGTCTTCAGTAATGTGTAGGGATACTGCCCGGTCCGGGATACGGTCAGTTTTTCCAGTGTTGCACCCTCTTGGCGTTTTAATGCCGGTGGCGGAGCTGACCCAGTAATACAGTTGTAGATAGTTGCGGCCAGGCCGTAAATGTCGGTCCAGGTGCCAAGGTTACCGTCCAGATACTGCTCTGGCGGTGCGAAACCATGAGTCAGGGTCTGAAAGGAGCCAAAGTGATCGTCATCGCTAACGGTTTGCGCCGCACCGAAATCCAGCAGCAACGGCTGGCCACTGGTACGCAGTAGAACATTGGCTGGTTTGACATCCAGGTGCACCACACCGTGCTGGTGCATGCGCCAGAGTCCTTCGCCGATGGCTGGGAAAACCTGTTTCAAAAAATTCCAGTCCAATTGCCCTGTAAGTTTCTTGATAAACCAGCGCAAGTCACGCCCCTCTTCATGCGCCATCACCATATATAGGGTGCTGTTCGCTTCAAAGTATTCACTGACGCTGATGATATTGGGATGTTTCACTTCGCTCATTCTTTGGGCTTCTACGCGGAAGCGTTCCAGGCCCTGGCGAAATGGGGCTTGAGCCAGTGGCGAGTTGGGCTCGATCGTGCCGTCGGCCTGACGGGCTACCAGATCCTGCGGACAGTACTCCTTGATAACCATCTTGCCGCGTTGCAGCTCGTTGCTCGCAAGGTAGACCAGGCTGAAGCCACCACCACCGAGGACTTCGCTAATGGTATAGCCCTTGAGGATGTAGCCGTTCTGCAGAGGCAGTCTGCTGGACATAGGGTGAGCTGGATGGTTGGCAACCAGCGCCAGGCGAAAAAAACACAGAATACAGTATAGTTGCTTACCCGATGTCAGTGGCCGGAGTGAGCGCTGCCGTCAGTTAGTCCGGCCTAACCTGTAATATTTCGGAGAATTCCTTTGGCAAAGAGTATGACTGCTTTCGCCCGTTGCGCGGCGGAAACGCCCTTGGGTCAGATGACATGGGAGGTGCGCAGTGTTAATCACCGCTATCGTGAAGTCGCGATGCGTCTGCCAGAGGAGCTGCGTTTTGCCGAGGGCGTTTTTCGTGATGCCATCAGTGCCGTGGTTAACCGCGGTCGAGTTGATGCCCTACTGCGCTACACACCGCCATCAGCGGATGTGGCTGAACGCGACATCAATGTCGAAGTGGTCGGGCACCTCGCGAATTGGTCGGATCGTGTTCGCGCTATCGTGCCCGATGCTGAACCGCTACAGATCAGTGAAATACTGAAATGGCCAGGTGTGATGTCTGCGCTGGCGGTAGACGATGAAAGTCTCGCTGCCGCCGCCGCCGACCTGTTGCGTGAGGCGCTCAGCGAGCTCACCGATAACCGGGAAGGTGAAGGCACCGCTTTGGCCAGTATCCTGAAAGACAAGACCGCGACGGCGCGCGGGATCCTCAGTTCGCTGACCGCTCAATTGCCGGATATTGCTCAGGCGCAGCGGCAACGATTGGAACAGCGCCTGATGGAGATAGTTGAGCAGGTGGATCCGGAACGTTTGGAGCAGGAGGTAGTGATATTGCTTGCGCGCAGCGAGGTCACCGAAGAGATGGATAGATTGGGCTTACACCTGGATGAGGTGGAGCAGGTACTAACCCGGACGGAGCCAGTTGGCCGCAGACTGGATTTTATGATGCAGGAATTGAACCGAGAAGCCAACACGCTCGGATCTAAGTCGGCACAGCTCGAACAAACCAGCGCATCGGTCGATTTGAAGGTCTTGATTGAGCAGATGCGTGAGCAGGTGCAGAACATCGAGTAACCTGGTTATGCCGCAAACTGCAGCCATCCCAGCTCGGGTAGTTATCCTGTCCGCGCCTTCGGGCGGGGGTAAGAGTAGCCTGGCTCGCGCCTTGGTCGAAAGTTGCGACACCGTCGTGGCCTCAGTGTCCCATACCACACGTCCTCGCCGCGAAGGGGAAACGGATGGGGTCGATTACTTCTTTGTCGATGACCCCGCATTCGAGCACATGATTGAGGCAGGAGATTTTCTTGAATACGCACGAGTGTTCGATCATTGCTACGGAACCTCGCGTACTGCGGTGGACCAGTTTCTTGCCAGAGGCAAAAGTGTGGTTCTGGATATTGACTGGCAGGGTGCGCAGGAAGTTCGCCGTAGCGTTGCGGACGTGGTCAGTGTTTACATATTGCCACCATCTGCTGAGGCCCTCGCTGGGCGTTTGGTGGCCCGTGGACGGGACAGTGCCGAGGAGATTCGGGAGCGGATGGCCGAGGCAGCCAGCGAGATGAGCCACCATGTTGAGTACGATCACATCATGGTCAACGCGGATTTTGCCACTGCGCTGGTGGAGCTGCGTGCCCTGGTTCTGAACGGGGTCGCACCCACCTCAGCCCGCGGTTTCAACATCGAGGCCCTTGTGCATTGCGCAAAAAACGTTAGACTAAAAACATCTGACGCAGCAAGCCTTTAGCGGTCGTTTCAAGAAAAGTCCGGGGCTGGTTGTTTGTAGTCATTCCGTCGCCCCCGGTCTGTGCCAGGCCCGTTCTGGGCGACATGCTTTCTGGAGAAATATTGATGGCAAGAATTACAGTCGAGGATTGCCTCGAGAACGTTGAGAACCGATTTGAACTGGTTTTGGTTGCCGCCCGGCGTACCCGTCAATTACAACTCGGTGCTGATCCGCTGGTCCCCGAAGACCGCGACAAGCATACCGTGATCGCACTGCGCGAGATCGCTGAGGGCATGGTGACCAACGAAATCCTCAAAGAACAGGTAGTCGACCCGATGAAGGAACTGGAGGAGGCATTCGCAGCGGCCGGAGAGGCTGACGATGCGGCGCAGAGCAAAGACAGCAAAGGCACCGCCGATGCATCCGCTGCTGGATCTGAAGACAGCACCGAGGCGTTGCCGGTCACCGACTCCACAGCGACCGAATTCGTTGCCGCCGTAGCCGATCTGATCGAAGCGGCACCTATCGGTGAGTCAGCCGCAAACGACAGTGACGAGGAAGCGCAAGATGCCGACGACGCCGGCACCGACGCGGAGAGCAAGCAGCCCTCAAACTGAAATCACGCAGGACGCTCCCGCCGCCAGCGAGGGACGCCTGCTGATCAGCGACCTGCTAGGGATCGTCGAGCAGTATCTCGATGCGCAGGAGGTCAAGGCCATATACGAGGCCTACCTTTTTGGGGCTGAAGCCCATGAAGGCCAGGTACGCCACAGCGGCGAGGCCTACATATTCCATCCCCTGTCTGTTGCTCGAATCCTAGCCGACATACGGCTGGATAGCCGGAGCATTATGGCGGCGCTGCTGCATGATGTTATCGAAGACACGCCCACCGCGAAGGGTGAACTCTCGACCCGCTTTGGCAAGGATGTGGCGCAACTGGTTGACGGCGTCAGCAAGATCGACCAGATCGAGTTTGAATCGCGCGAGCATGCCGAAGCAGAAAATTTCCGCAAGATGCTGCTGGCGATGGCCCAGGATATTCGGGTTATTCTGATCAAGCTCGCCGACCGCATCCACAACATGCGTACGTTGGGAGCGCTCAAAGCAGATAAACGCAAGCGGATCGCTACCCAGACACTGGATATTTTTGCGCCAATCGCTAATCGGTTGGGGATGCGTATGTGGACCCAGGAGCTCGAAGATCTGAGTTTCTGCAATCTTTACCCCAAGCGTTACAACACCATCCGCAAGGAGCTCGATAAGCGTCGTGGCAACCACCGCGCTATTATCGAAAAGACCACGGCCAAGATCGAGTCAGAACTGGCGGAAGTGGGTCTTGAGGGGGAGGTGGAAGGCCGAGAGAAAAATATCTACAGTGTTTATCGCAAGATGCGCTCGCGCCGGGTGCCCATGTCCGAGATGCGCGATATTTTTGCGATTCGTGTCATCGTGCGCACGGTGGATGATTGTTACCGGGCGTTGGGTGTGATTCACAATACCTATAAGCCGGTGCCGGGTAAGTTCAAGGACTACATCGCGATACCGAAGGCTAACGGGTACCAGTCGCTGCACACGCTGTTGTTCGGCACTTTTGGCCAGAGTATTGAGGTCCAGATTCGTAGCACCGATATGCACCGTACGGCGGAGACCGGTGTTGCCTCGCACTGGCGTTACAAGACGGGCAAAGACAAGAGCGGTGCACCGATGCCAGCACATCACTGGCTGATGGATTTGCTGGATACCCAGAAGCAGGCAGGCAACCCTTCAGAATTCCTCGAACACCTGAAGATCGATTTGTATCCGGACGAGGTTTACGTGTTTACCCCACATGGTGATATCAAGAAACTGCCTAAGGGTTCCAGTGCGTTGGACTTTGCTTACGCGGTGCACTCGGATGTTGGTAATCACTGCATCGGTGCCCGGGTTAATAACGAGCCAGTGCCGCTGCATCACACCGTGAGCAACGGTGACCACGTTGAGGCGTTGACTGCTCGCTCGGCGATACCCACGCCGTTGTGGCTAAACTATGTGGTCACCGCCAAGGCGCGTGCTGCAATCCGCGATTTCCTTAAGCACCAGCAAGAAGGTGATGCCAGTAAACTCGGGCGCCAGCTGTTAGAGCGGGCGCTGAAGGCGCTGGGCCTAAAGACCCGTTTGCGAACCGATCAAAAAATTCAGTTACTCAAGCATATCGGCCTTGAGGATTGGAACGAACTGCTGGCCGATATCGGTATGGGTAGGCGGTTGCCAATGGTGGTTGCCCGGCAACTGTTGCCAGATTCCAGTGGCCCTATAAGCAATCAAGAACCCTTGCCAATACGCGGGGTTGAAGGCATGAGCGTATCCTACGCTCGCTGTTGCAGGCCGATCCCCGGTGATTCGATTGTCGGCTTGTTCTCACGCGGGCGCGGTATTGTGATCCATCGCCCAATTTGCCCTAACGCCCGGGAGCAGAGTAAACGCCCGGATACTTGGGTCGGCGTCGAGTGGTCGACTGAAATCAAGACAACTTTCGAGGCGGATATCCGCCTCGAGGTGGTCAATCGACGGGGTGTTTTCGCGACACTCGCATCTGTGATCGCCGAGGAAGATTCGAACATCAACCATGTTCTGGTGACAGCGCGTGATGACCGCAATTCTGCAATTCGGTTTACCATTGAGGTAAGTGACCGTAAGCATCTGGCGAGAATCATCCGTCGGTTGCGGGC
>JBBWVW010000172.1:0-15607 GCA_050256425.1 Arenicellales bacterium
CCGGGTTCTGCCGCAGCCTCAAGCCTGGCTGCGATGTTCACGCCGTCACCGAACAGGTTGTCACCCTCGACGATAACATCACCTAAATTCAATCCACCACGAAATCGCATGATATTCTCGGGGGAGCCTGTTTCGTTGCGATTTAAGATGTTTTTTTGAAACTCCACAGCTGCTAATACAGCATCGACTGCACTCGCAAATTCGGCAATGACCGAGTCACCGGCGCTGCCAAATATTCTTCCGTGGCTTGCCTCGATAGCCGTGTCGGTTATGGTTCGGCACGCTTTCAAGTTCTTCAGCGTACGATCTTCACTCTGGCCCATCAATTTGCTGAAGCCGACTACGCCTGCAGCAAGGATAGCTGCTAGCTTGCGTCTTGGCATCGCTTCAGTCATAGGAGTAGATGGAACCCAAGCAACCACTGAGTTCTTCAGAAATCCACAACACTAAGGCACACCAGGCAATGTTCTTAACTAATAAGCAAGGTGGAGACGCTGGTTCCCAAATACTTAGATTCAAAGATGAAAAGTGGTGGGCCCGGAAGGCCTCGAAGTGATTGATAAGTTATTGAATAGTCAAAGTAAGTTAAGCAACCGCCAAATAGTTACCGTCTAAAGCGCTGGATTTGAGTGGACGTGATTCGATCCAGGTGAATCAGAAGGGGCGGTGTAGGTCAAATAGCGTCAGGATTATTCATCGATCCCACGCGGTTGTGACAGATTGTGACTCAAATGGGCAGGAGTGGACTCCTGTCGGTCACTGTATGGTCACAGGGCAGGAGGGTGCCGCGTCCTTTTACCTTTTTAATATTTATCTATATCCCCTCCGGCAGGAGGAGGGGATATAAAAAAGAGCATCCGAAAACTTTTTCAGTCGATCTGTAACGTAATAAGCCCCGGTCGATTTTGGGGGTGTACCCCCTCAACTGACGTTGTAATGGACCTCCCGCTGGGCCTGGAAAAGCGTTCGTCAGACGCTAAATCAGATGATGTCTCCGATTTCCCACCAATAGCTAGCCTCGGGCTGTCGGGGCTTATCATTACACCCCAACCAGGCGTTCCGTAGCGTCTCATAATGGGTGGGAGCGACGCTATCAACGGCTTAAAGAGGCGCCATGGTTCGCATAATGAGGCTGATGGCGAACCCGGAATGGCGGGCCCGCTGGCTAGTCTGATGACATCATCAGCAGCGCTCAGTGAAAGCAAATGCCTATGCCTTGGTTGGTTATTCCTGACTATTCATCAAAAATGAACTAAAATTAAACACTCATGAAAATTGGCTACGTGCTCTTTGCGGCGCTCGGATTGGTCGTCTGTATTGCAATCTTCTGGATCGGTTGGAAACTCGCCTGGAAGGGCGCTGACGATGATCCACATGTCAAATAGTCTTTCGTCCCGCACCAAATCGCCGTTCGCTTTCGGCCTGCGTGCACTGCTATCTCAGGAATAACCCATGCGATTCACTATAATTCTCTTGCTGATTATCTCGCTGGTCGGTTGCGTTTATCCGTTTTTCGCATCCGCTTGACTGATTGGGCTTAGTTGAACTTTGTACACTGCACTCATCCTTGCTGGCCTGTTGTGCGTGTCTTGCCTTTGCGGTTACTTGTTTAGCAAGGACCTGCGCTGGCTGTACGGTGCTTTCAGCATCGCAGTTATACCGATCCTGGCACAACTGATCTGGCGAGAGCGGATTTCTCTGAAAGACCTATTTCGCCCCCGCAATCTCTGATACACGTTTCGACATGGATTACATCATATTGCTCTTGGTTGTAGTTTGCGTGCTTGTATTACTTATCGTCCATCAGGACATCATCCGGTTCGGGGAAGGCTACAACAACATTATCAGTCGACTGTTTCCGCAACTAGGATCAGTCAATCGATCAATGAAAAACGCGGCCACGCTTAGTTGCGCTGTGTTTTTCGGTGGTGTTATCACTCACGCATACACAAACGATGACAGTTGGGTGTGGAACGGCCTAATGTTCGCGATCGTACCACCGCTTATTCAGTTATTTCGGGGAAAATGGAAACAGTCATCTAGTTGACGCTGATTAACTGGGTGTTCTCCAGAGCATCAACTGAAACGGAGGTTTCGCAACTACATCACAAATAATCCAATCAGCCCAATCACAAACACACTCAGCCCGATGATGAGTACTACTCTGGCCACACCCTGCATTTCACTCAAACCGCCACTGTCCTCACTCATAACAACCACTACTCATAATTTGATTCACCCAAGTTACAGTATATACCGCCGCGAAAGGTAGAACCATTTGTTTGTGCACTCATAGCCCCATTTCTTACTAGCGAATCAATCAAACATCTCGTTAGGCAACCATGGGCTGCGCCAGTATCCATAGACTTGCCATGGTGTACAGGACCATCAACAAGACCATTGGTATCTGAGTTAGAAACGCCGCGCGGCCCCTCCCAAAGATACGGCCTGCCACCACATGGGCAAGGTATACCGCGTACACATGGCCTAACACCACGAAGCTCACTGCCAGATACCAGGCAACACGGGCACTGAGCAGGTCAGTATCAACCTGGTAGTACGCAGTTCCGAATAGATCCCAGCGATACCCCAACGGATCAGATATACGGGGAATCACATACTGCCCCGTAATGAGTAGAAACGATAGATAGTGGGCCAGATGATAGGCAATCGCAATAGGGACCAGAGTCAGCACGAAAAGACTCGCAAGCTCTAGAGTGTTTCTCGGGCGACCGACTCGGTTACTGTCGCCATAACGTTTGGCAAACTGACACATCAATGCACAAAAAAATAGATAGATCAACAGGAACCCGCTGGAAAATAGAACCAGTGCGGCACTGCCTACCCATCGGATTTCGCCGGTCAGGGTTCGATCCAATACGTGAGTCCACAAACGGGTCTCCAACAAGCCGTCGAAGGTAACCGTCGCCAGTAACACGATGACCAGGACCATCATCGAGAAAGTGACTCGCTGATCGTTCAACAGCCCCAGCGCTGGGGGTCGCAGATTCCATTCCCAGCGGTCCGACGCGGCTCTACTGAGGCAGTGGTAACCGTTCACGCAATCTTGCGTTTTGCCTCGACAAACTGGACTGGCACAGCTATTGATCAACGCCTTGTCATTGGCGACTCGTAGTTCCAGTGGTGCGAATCGAGCAAGTATTCCAAAGACGATTGAAAAGGTATCTGCGTTCTGCAACCAGACATCACGCCCGTATACGAACATTCCGGTCCATGTGACGAGCCCGTAAATAACGATCGCGACAGCTATATTTTCCGGTACAGTGCCGCCAGACCAGATTAATTCCGCCCAGAAAAATATCAGTAGCCCCCCGACTGCTGGCCACATAGCTAATATCGGCGGGTACGGGCGAGCCAAGGACAACTGGTCACCGTTCGCCAGACGAAAGAAAATCCACTCTGCCCAGGAAAAGATTGTTCGAAAAGGGTTAATAAGCGCCCACAAATCCCCAATGAGAGCGCAGACGAATGCCACCCCAACCCACCAGACCACCCAGACCATCACCGGCGCGAGGTTAGAAAACGGGTCTTGGTCCCCTACGAATCCTGCCAGCACTGTTGCAACCAGGAAAATGACTGCCAATAGCCGGGCGGCTCCCAGTGGCAGCCAGTGCGCTAGACCGCGCATAAGACCAACCCTCAGCAGGTTTACGCGAGAATAGGTTGTTGCAGTCCTACGATTATGGTCAACCAAGCCAATAATCACGAAGCTGAGTACGATTGTTGCACCGGCACCGATCACCCACAGCCCTAACGGGATCGGCAAATCATAACGCTGTCTGAAACCATGAGCCACGGCCGCTGGCGAAAATGCAATAGCACTGACCGCCAGGGTAAATCTACACGCCGTACCCAAAGTTCCTAAAACCTTGTTTGCCCGCATTGCACCTCCTGCAAAGACAACCAACGGGCTACTCATTGTGAGGTTCTACCCTCAACGAAGTTAGTGATAAACGAATGCCAAAAAGCGACTATCGCTTAACATCAGCTCTCGGGCGATTCGAGGGTATCTGATCTTCGCCTATCCGCATTAACTACAGTCACGGTCGATATCACCCCAAGGCAATCGTGTACGACAAAGGATAGCCTTATCGATATCAGACTCAATGACGATTGCATTTGTCAGGTCGGTATCGGTCAAATCAGCGCCAGCAAACCTTGCGCCGGTTAGATCAGCACCCTGTAGAAAAGCACCAGATAACTGGGCTCCGCGCAAATCAGCTTTCCTGAGATTTGCCAGGAGCAAATAGGCGCCTTGTAGATCAGCTCGGCTCAGGTTGGCTTTGCGGAGATCTGCGTTGATCAACCGAGCACCACGAAGATCTGCCTGACTGAGGTTGGCGCCGAATAGATAGGCGCCGGTCAGATCGGCTCCGCTAAGTTCAGCCTCATCAAACCGCGCAGCGTTTAGATCAGCCTTAGCCAGTTTCGCTCCGTTCAGTACCTTACGTCTAAGATTTGCGCCGCGTAGGTCGCAGCCCGGGCATTCATTGGTATCCAAGAGTTGGGTTAAGCGGGCATCGTAGGACTCGGTATCGCCCCTTTGATTCTGGTCGACCCCCCCGGGTCGAAAATGCACTGCAAGCCGGATAACCGATCGTCCGTTGCTATCAGAGAGGGCTTGTGGGGCGAGCAGTTGTTGGCTTGTCGGTAGCGACTTAGCTGCGTGCACCGTGTCGCTATAGCCCAGCACAGACAGCGCTGAGAAAACAACGAGCGAGCCGCAAAACTGACTAACTCGGTCTCGATACGCCCAGCCTAGTCTACGCATGTGTTCTGCGAATCCAAACAATGCAGAAAGGTCAGCCAGGCGACCCAATTAATTTTCTCATTAGCTGGGGGCAGAGCCTCCAGGCCAACAATTTACTGGGACTGGCTCACCATATAGTCAACAGCTGCCTTGACCTCATCATCACTTAAAGCGGCATTACCGCCTTTGCCAGGCATCACACCAGACGAGCCTTGAAAGCCGTTGATGGCGTTGGTATATAGCGAATCGGCGCCCGCCTCGATGCGTGACGCCCAGGCGGCAGCATTACCTACCAGCGGTGCGCCCGCTATACCTGCACCATGGCAGGCAATACACGATGCTTGATAGACCTTCTGTCCATCTACTGTAGTTTCAGTAGCGGCAGTTTCAGTAGCTGCGGCTTGCTGCGTCGTAGTCGTCGAGTTACTTTGCGCCTGGGCTATATTGATCTGACCAACAGCAGCGAGTCGAGCTGCGATCCCCGAGCCGTCACTCATCAGTGACTCGCGGGCCGCTGCAGCACGGTTAGGGGTATCGACATGATGCGCGACGAAAATGAATCCAAATAATAAGAGCGTCAAATGGAAAATGATCAGATAGATTTTCATGATTCTTGATTCTGTTCTAGTGCGGGTAACCTATAGAAGGACTTTACAGCGTTGGCGTTATTCTGCACCACCAAAGAAGATCATTCGGGTGAGAAACGTGTGATCTCCTTCGAGAGTACCAATCCCCAAAAAGACCAGTAACAACAACGGCGGCACGATGATTGCATAGACCAGCGCCAGACGTTCCCAGAGCATATGCATGAAAACCGCAACGATCAGTCCCGCCTTGAGCATCATAAAGACAATGATCAGAAACCAGCGCAGGTAACCTTCGAACTGAAAGTAGTCGACCATATAGGAGAACGCGCTCAGTACGAACAGCAGAATCCAGATCTTGAAATAAATGCCAAGTGGGTGTTGTTGACCTTCAGTTGATGTCATGATTTTCCTACCAGAGATAAAAGACTGCAAATATGAATACCCAGACCAGATCGACAAAGTGCCAATACAGGCCCATGATCTCGATCATGCCGTAATCCTGTTTGCGGCCTGTCATAAAACCGGGTTCTTCACGATCCATCTTGCCACGTAAAACTTTGAAAGCCATGATGAACAGAAATATCACACCAATAGAGACGTGTGTCCCATGGAACCCCGTCACCATGAAAAAGATTGCTCCAAACTGTGGTGCCCCCATGGGGTTCCCCCAGGGTCGCACCCCTTCATCGACTATCAGTTTGGTCCACTCGAAAGCCTGCATGCCTACGAAGGTGGCACCGAGGAGAGCTGTTGCGAGTAACAACCAGAAGGTGACCATCCGGTTTTTTCGGTAACCAAAATTGACGGCTAACGCCATAGTGCCGCTGCTGGTGATCAACACAAACGTCATGATGGCGATCAGCAAAAGCGGGACGTGATTCCCGCCGATGTTCAAGGCAAAAACCTCACTTGGGTTAGGCCACGGGATTGTGGTCGACATCCGAACTGTCGCGTAGGCGATCAGAAAACAGCTGAAGATAAACGTATCGCTGACGAGAAAGATCCACATCATTGTCTTTCCCCAGGGGGTTTTCTTGAACGCACGCTGGTCAGAGGACCAGTCAGCGATCACACCCGGTGTGCCATCGAGTAGCGGTGCAGCCCCGGCCATGGTGGCTTGCGCAGATTGCGTCATGTGTTTTTCTTCTCCTTAAGTGACCAAAAACAGACCAAACATCACCAGCCAGACCAGCAGCAGGAAGTGCCAGTAGACAGCGCATAAATCCACGCTCATTCGAATCTTGGCCACCTCGGCACCACGCCACAATCTAAGTGATGCCCGAAACCAGGCAACCAGGCCGCCCAGCAGATGCAGGCCGTGTAGTGCGGTGATGAGATAAAAAAACGAGTTCGACGGGTTAGTGTCGACAAAATAACCCAGCGATCCCAGTTGTCGCCAAACCAGAAGCTGACCCACCAGAAACGCGAAAGCAAGCGCCCCTCCTGCCAGCAGCCCGCGCCGAACACGATCGGCCTGTTGAGGCCCCGAAGTACGAGCCCACTGCAGTGCGACACTACTCAAGATCAAGATTGCCGTGTTCAACCACAATAAAGCCGGGACGGGCAGTGCCTGCCAATCGGCGTAGGTCATTCGGATGAAGTACGCCGCCGTCAACAAACCAAAAATCGCGGTGACCACACCTAGGAATACTGACAGGAACACCTTGGCTGTCGGCAGACTAAATCCATGCGAGTCGGAAACGTAGCCGCGTTCGGCTATCCAAGGTTTTGTCGATAACGTCCTGAAAATACTCACGCTTTTAGATCACTTGGGGTGAAAGAAAATAACGTTGCGGCGCCAGATACTAGCTGGCGTGGCCTGTACCTTTGCCAGCGGGCACGTTCTGGGGAATAAAATCCTCTTCTGCACCTGGAACACTGTAGTCATACGCCCAGCGATAGACCGACGGCAGTTCTTTGCCAAAGTTACCGTGTGTCGGCGGAGTGGTAGAGGTCTGCCATTCCAGCGTTGTCGCGCCCCAAGGGTTTCCACCGGCAGGCTTGCCGCGTGTAGCACTATGGTAAAGGTTATACAAAAACACCAGTTGGACACTTGCGACACAGATTGCGGCGATGGTTATTCCAACATTCACCATCTGGGCCGATTCCGGAAACCAGTCCGGCAAGCCATTGGGACCCGCGTTGGCAAAGTAGCGGCGTGGTACGCCCAAGATACCCAGATAATGCATTGGGTAATAAATGCAGTAGAGACCTACAAAGGTCACCCAGAAGTGAAACTTGCCCATTCCGTCATTCAACATCCGGCCGGTGATCTTGGGATACCAGTGATACACCGCGCCAAAGACGGCAAGAATCGGCGACACTGCCATCACCATGTGAAAATGAGCCACTACAAAATAAGTGTCGGACAACGGTATATCAATAATCACGTTGCCGAGAAAGATTCCCGTCAAACCACCGTTGATGAAGGTAAACACAAAGCCGATAGCAAATAGCATAGGCACGTTCAGCCGGATATTACCCCGCCACAATGTCAGCACCCAGTTGTAGACCTTGATCGCAGTAGGCACCGCAATGATCAATGTCGTCGTCGCGAAGAAGAACCCAAAGTAGGGGTTCATGCCACTGACATACATATGATGGGCCCAGACGACGAAACTCAGAGCGCCGATAACCACGATGGCCCAGACCATGAGCCGGTAACCAAAAATGTTCTTACGAGAATGAACGCTAATGAGTTCAGAGATGATGCCAAACGCTGGCAGGGCCACGATATAGACCTCAGGGTGTCCAAAAAACCAGAACAGGTGTTGGAACAGCACCGGGCTGCCGCCAGAGTGATCGAGTTGCTGCCCCAAAGAAACGATGGCCGGCATAAAATAACTGGTTCCGAGCAAGTTATCCAGGGTCATCATAACGGCACTCACCAGCAGTGCTGGGAAAGCAAGCAGAGCTAAAATGGTGGCTGTGAAGATGGCCCAGATGGTCAACGGCATACGCATCAGCGTCATACCCCGCGTGCGGGCCTGCAAGACCGTGACTACGTAGTTCAGGCCGCCCATGGTGAAGCCGATGACAAAAAATCCTAATGAAATACACATCAGAGTAATGCCCCAGCCGGAGCCAGGAGTACCAGGCAAAATTGCTTGCGGCGGATATAGCGTCCAGCCTGAACCGGTTGGACCGCCGGGCGTAAAGAAACTAGCCAACAAAATCAGTACGGCAAACAGGTAGACCCAGTAACTGATCATGTTCACATAGGGGAACACCATGTCACGGGCGCCGACCATTAAAGGTATGAGGTAATTTCCAAAGCCTCCAAGGAAAAGAGCTGTTAACAAATAGATCACCATGATCATGCCGTGCATGGTCACAAACTGGATATAGGCATCTGGGGTGATGAAGGATACTGCCCCAGGCCAAGCGAGCTGGATGCGCATCAGTATAGACAGCACCAGGGCAAGCAAGCCTACAGCCATGGCGGTGATGGAGTACTGCAGCGCGATGATTTTTGCGTCCTGGGAGAAAACGTATTTACCTAGCCAGGTCTTGGGGTGATACAACTCCTCCTCCGCGACCTCTGCTGGTGGGACGAAATCTTGCGCATCATGTGTGACGTCAGTTAGTGCCATGATAAATACCTTTACACTTTATTTTCTGTGTGATGTCTAAATTGAGTTAGGTGTTTTCTTAATTCAAAACGCGATTAACCCGACGCGGACTTGAGATAAGCCACGAGGGCTTTAAGCTGATCATCGGTTAATTGTGCTGGCGGCATGATCGGAGCGTAGCCCTTGACCACCTTAGCATTCGGGTTCAAGATCGACTCCTTCAGATAAGCCTCGTCGACCAACACACTGCTACCATCGATTAGGGTCTCGTTCTTGCCCACTAAACCCTTCCAGGTCGGACCGACACCCGCGCTACCGTCCAGACTGTGACAGGCTATACAGCCTTGATCTCTGGCCAGTTGTTCACCCTGCTCGATCGGAGATCCGCCTGAAGTGCTTCCGACTCCAGCGATCATCTGTGAAAAGGTCGGCTGCATCTGTAACCAAGCCTGAAAGTCGGCTTCCTCTTCAACCACCATGCGGCTGCGCATGTTGTAATGCCCGGAACCGCATAACTCTGCACAGAGTACATCGTATTCGCCAATTTTGGTCGGTGTAAACCAAAAATACGTGATCATGCCCGGGACTAGATCCATCTTAGCGCGGATCTGGGGCACGTAAAAATCGTGTAGAACATCCTTGGATCGAAGCGTTACTTTCACTGGGCCACCGATTGGCAGATGCACCTCGGGACCACTGACCAGGATATCGTCCTGGCCATTGGGATCATCAGGGTTTAAGCCAAATGGATTTCTGGCACTGACGTTACGAGTATCCACAGTGCCCAGCACACCATCAACTCCAGGGTAGCGATAACTCCAGCGCCATTGCTGTCCGATTGCCTCAACGAGCATGGCATCCTCTGGGACTTCCACATATTTAGCCCAAGCAATTAAACCTGGGGCCAGCATCGCAATGACCCCAACTGTGGTGAATGCTGTCAGCCACCATTCCAGTTTCTTATTTTCAGGTTGGTAATCTGCACGACGGTCCTTGCGATAGCGATACTTGTAGACGGCATAGGCCATGAACAAGTTGATAGCAACGAATACAAAACCACAGACAATGAATGTGATAGTGAGGGTGTCATCGATTATGCCCCAGTTCGACGCGATCGGCGTCAGATACCAGGGACTCATAAAGTGAAACAGCACCGAGCCAATAACCAATAGGATTAGGACAATGACTAGAACCATTCGCTCAACTCCTCTGAAATAGTCTCAGAAAATAATATTTAAGTCCCACCCAACGCAGGCTATCTTACCCACCAACATTAATGGTACGATCATCCCATTGCCTTGGTGAGAAAAACGAGAGCGCCATAAAGGCGCCTTATACCGCCACAAATCCTCTTTGAATCCAGCATAACCTGGGCGCGGATTCTGTCACAGAATATCCAGCACGGCAACAGATATGAGGTTCTAGAACGTTGCTAAAGCAAGTAGCTACCCCAAATTAACAGCTGCGTGTCAAGTTCCAGGTTGTGGCGAACACCTGGTGCGATATTACGGTTGGTACAGCAACCGCAGCCGGGGAGGTCGACAGGCGATGGAGCCGGAGTCGACGTTGTCGCTGCCAGCGCGACACCTCATACTTTGCATCGTGGCTGGTGATGGCCGGAAGACCTTTACTTGAAGTAAGAGACCTTCTGGGCCATAGCACGATCAAGATGGCCGAGCGTTATGCCCACCTTAGTACCGGAGAACTTAGTCGATGCCGTCTCTTCGATTGAAGGCCGGCCCCACTTTGGTTCTCCGCTGACAACAACGAGAAGGCACAAAGAGACACCAGTCCCTGAGTGATTGATCTGATGGATGAAAAATGGCGGGCCCGGAAGGGCTCGAACTGGCTGATAAGTTATTGAATCGTTAAAGTAAGTTACGCAACCGCCAAATAGTTACCGCCAAAGTTACTGTCTAAAGCGCTGGATTTGGTTGGGCTTGGTTAAATGTGATTCGACCCAAGTAAATTAGAGAAGACGGTGTTGGCCAGTTAGCGTCAGAATGGTGTTGGCCAGCTAGCGTCAGAATGATGCACCGATCCCACGCGGTTGTGACGGATTGTGACTCAAACCGACGGGCTAATGCCTTTTAATTAACGACTCCGTCAAACTGCGGCAACCTCACCATGGCCCAGATTCTCAAAAAGTTATTAGATATAGAATGTGACGAGATATGACTTTCAATTTTGTGGGGATATCTCAGAATCCGTTTTACTTGTTAAATAACCAATTGCACTTATTCAGCGAAACCAAGAAACTACAAGTACTCCACATTTCCACAAATACTGATCGGCTGCCCTGAAATTCCGGCCCCCAAAGGTGAGCAAAGAAACAGTGCTTGATTGGCAACATCCTGCGCCGTCACCATTTTGCGCAGAGAAATTTTATTGATGTATTCTTGCTCCATCTCTTCATAAGAAACTCCCACCGTTTTTGCCCTTGCGGAAATAACCTGCTCTATTCGAGGCCCTTCCACGATACCGGGTAACAAAGCATTAACCCTAATCCCTTGTGGCCCCAGCTCGATCGCTAGGCTTTTGATCAAACCGACAATGGCCCATTTGGTCACCGCGTAGGGCGTACGGTACGCATAACCCAAACGACCGGCCACCGAGGACAGGCATATAATTGAAGCGTTGTCAGATTGCTTTAACATGGGTACAGCGAGGCGGGCACAATAAAACTGGCCGTTTAGATTGATATCGATAGTCTGGTGCCATTTGTCACTGGATAGCTCTTCGATACTCCCTGTTTGACCGGCTATGCCAGCGTTATTGACAAGTACATCAAGCCCACCCATTTGACGACTAACATCTTCAAACAATTGAGCGACTTGCGCCTCTTGGGATACATCGCAGTCGGTTATACCCCAGTCAGGATGTGCTGCGGCGCAATCAGTTAACGCCTGTTCAGATATATCGCAGATATGCAGTCGTGCGCCTTCTCGGGCAAAGGTTTGGGCAATTGCCAGCCCGATACCGCTGGCACCCGCTGTGACCAGTACCCGCAAATCCTTAACCATGCTCATTGTTTCAACCATGTAAATATGCGTTGATTCTTAAAGTATTTATGCCAAACACTCCTGAATATTAAAATGCCACCTGATCGGCGCCTTTAAGTTGCAGCGTAGCGCGTGCCTCATCCGGTGTTGCCACCTCAAACGACAAGCCTTCGATAACTTGACGAATTTTTCTGACCTGATCCGCATTGGATTGCGCCAGCTCGCCCGGCGCGATCCAAAGAGAGTCTTCCAGACCTACCCGTACGTTAGAACCTTGTGCTAAACCTTGTGAAGCCAGTGGAATTTGATTACGCCCCGCCCCGAGTATTGACCACTGATAATCATCGCCAAACAATCGGTCTGCGGTGCGTTTCATGTGCATAAGGTCTTCAGGGTGTGCGCCGATGCCGCCCAGTAAACCAAACACAGATTGAATAAACAAAGGTGTTTTAGCTAATCCTCGATCAACGAAATGTGCCAGATTGTACAAGTGAGAAATGTCATAACATTCAAACTCAAAACGTGTACCGTTTTCATTACCAATGCCTAGAATGGTTTCGATATCCGCAAAGGTATTTTTGAACACCAAATCCCGCGAGTTCTCCAAATGCTGGCGTTCCCATTCGTGATCAAACTGGGAGAAACGCTTCAACATGGGATACAAACCAAAGTTCATTGATCCCATATTTAGCGAAGCGACTTCCGGTTTGAATACCGTGGCAGGCTGCATGCGTTCATCCACTGTCATGTGCGGACTGCCGCCTGTAGTGATATTAATCACCGCATTGGTTGCTTGTTTGATACGCGGCAGGAATTTTCCGAACACATCTGGATCTTGCGTAGGTTGTCCGGTTGCCGGATCACGGGCATGTAAATGTAAAATAGCAGCCCCCGCCTCGGCAGCCGCAATCGCAGCTACTGCTATTTCATCAGGCGTAACCGGAAGATGTGGCGACATGCTGGGTGTATGAATTGCGCCAGTCACGGCACAGGTAATGATAACTTTGTGTTTTGGCTTAGCCACGAGTTCAATTCTCCTGCTTGGATTTGTGGGCGACGAGAGCTGCCAGACGATTGTCTCGCCAGCCCTGCCGTTGGCTGATATCGTCACGCTTAAGTACTTCCCGGCGAGCAGCATCAACGCCGGCTACGGATGATTTGTCCCAATCCGGCGGCGTAGATTGACTGGCCGCCATAGCGTGGTACATCCGGCCATAGCGCTGCGCGTAGTCAGCCAGTCCGGCGGGCGCGTTCAAGTCAATGGTTTCAAACGGCCCCATAAATGACCAACGCAAGCCCAGACCATCACGCACGGTTTTATCAACATCTTCCGGGGTGACATACCCACCCTGAACCATGCGCAAAGCCTCATTCAGCAACGCGCCTTGCAAACGGTTAAGAATAAACCCGGGAATTTCTTTTTGCACCGTGATCGGTGTTTGTTTAACCGCACTCATGATTTGGTGGGCTGTTTGAGTGATACCTGGATCAGTCCATTTTGCGGGAGAGATTTCTACCAATGGAACCAGATGTGGTGGATTGACCGGATGTACCACCAACGCACGATGACGCCCACTGAGGTGGGCCGCAAATTCGGAAACCATAAAACCAGAGGTGGAGCTCGCTAAAATAGCATGCGGAGCACTCAGACGATCAAGCTCACTGAACAGCGCTTGCTTGGTATCAAGCACCTCCGGGCCACATTCCTGCACGTAGTCAACATCGGCCAGTGCGGCGGCCAGATCGGATTCAAAATGAATTTTCTGAATAATCAGATCAGGCTGAGAACACAGGCCGTGACTGACCAGCATTTGCAATTGATTTGCAATTTCCCCTCGCGCAACATCCAATGCACCCACGTGGAGGTCATGCAGCTTGACTTGCCATCCGGCACGGGCAAACACAATGGCCCACCCCCGGCCGATTAAGCCTGCACCAACAATGGCCACGGAGCCGCTTGAACCACCGGTTCCGGCTACGTTTTGTTTTTCATCTGTTTTGTTCATGCGGGCAAGCTGCTTTCAAGGCCACTCGCTACACTACCAATATCCGCTTCAATCGCAGTGCGCGCAGCCACCGATCCTCGTTGTCCCCCATCATCATGCTGAAATTGACGACATCGGCAGCCACAATGGCAGCGAGTTTTCTTCTAGGCTTTGATTCATTCATGGGGCTATCTTAAACCCAAATAACGGTGTTGTTATGCAAGGTAAACAAGATCAAAAAGGCTCCCAACAACGCTGTGCGCTACCTTGTTGGTACTCTTCATAGGATTTCCCTTATTATTGGTACTCGTAATATTGACGGTAACACTAATTTGAACAGATAAGCAGATCAATCGTTTGTGAGTTACTCCCAGCACCCCACACCGTAAACCTTTCAGCACCAGCAACACCACTTAGCAGGAACAGGAAGAAGAGGGTGAGAAATTTCGTTTAGCGAAGAAGAAGTTTAGCGTCTATTGGCTTAAATTTTGTCGCCTCTGCAATTAGAGACGTGGCAGTTAGTTGGGGGACGCCATACACCTCACTGTCGGTATTGAATTTGGCCTTAATTTTCCTTATCAGTAAATTAAAATCACCATCGCCAGATGCCAAAACAACAATATCGGATTCTGGCGCAAATTCCATAACATCAATTGTGATACCAACATCCCAATCTCCTTTAGACGAGCCATCGCTTCTGGTAATAAATGGTTTGAGTTTGACGTCGAAACCGATCGCTCTTAGGATATTTTGAAATTCTATTTGTTTTTTGTCTCCCCGATCTATCGCGTAGGCTTTTGCAGTTACGATTTGTCTACCCTTAGTTGCCTGACTCCAAAACTTGTTGTAATCAAAATTACTTTGATATGCTGATTTTGTTGTGTAATAAATATTTTGTACATCAACGAATAACGAAACCTTTTTCACATGAATTCCCCATAAACAGACCCCGCAAATAACAAACTACCCAACCCGATAAGGATGTGGGTCATCACGCTCTGCTTCGCCAATACTTTAACTGTAGCCACAAGAATACCAAGCAAAAAAGTGAGAAGGCGAAACAGATGGCTAATATCAACCATTCTTCAGAAAGATTAGTAGCAACAAACACTAAAGCACCAATGCCCATCACTATCAGAGTCAAGTAAAGCAGATACCAACCAATGGCTTTTCTATAGGCGATCAAAACGCCAACAAATACCTCGAACCCACCCATTGGGAAAGCATACTGGTTAATGGTAGATAACAGTTTGTCCACTATCTCATATTCACCCATCAACGCGTAATGGAGGGGCGACCAATTTTGGGAGAGCAGGATGACGGTGGCACCTTCTAGAACCAGTCCGATTCCAAGTATCATGCCCCAGATGTAGGATTTAGTTGGCATCAAATGATTATTGACAGTTCCTTAACCCCCAGCAATATATCTCTACTTCGTATGGGAATCTATTGAGAGTATTGGCTGCCCTCAGTAAGCGGGGTAGATAGCCAGTATCCGCCAGTTGCCAATCAAAAGGAACTCCAAATGAACGACATCAACCCTGCAGTTGACCTCAGCATCTTAGATAAAGCGAATGAGGCCAAGATCCCTAGTTAACCAATCCCAACATGAAAACAGCAGATGCCGACATTCAAGCCTTGCAGGAGACTACGAGGACTCTTATTGACTCGATACTGATGCTGGCAGGAC
>JBBWVW010000173.1:0-8592 GCA_050256425.1 Arenicellales bacterium
GGGTTAATCCCAACCACCCCAAAAAATCAACCAGATCACTCATCGTTTACTCCCGTTGGTTTCAACACGAGAGCATTCTGCTCTGGCTACAGGCTCACAGACTGAGCCTGTGAGTTTGCCGACTACAAAGCCCGTAAGACCATCATCAAAGGCTTTTTGACTAAAGCCGTGCCCGGAAATACTCAATAGTGGTATCTAGGCCGGCCTCCAAATCTACCTTCGGGCGCCAGTCCAATAACTTTATCGCCAGACTGATATCGGGTTGGCGCTGCTGTGGGTCGTCTTCGGGTAAAGGCTTTAACTCAAATTTGGAACTGGAGCCAGTTTGGGCGAGAATTTTGTCGGCCAGTTGCCGAATTGTGAATTCGCTCGGGTTGCCGAGGTTCACCGGTCCGGTGATCCCGGCTTCAGAATTCATCAGCCCTATGAGACCTTCAACCAGATCATCGACATAGCAAAACGACCGGGTCTGGCTACCTTCCCCATAAATAGTGATCGGCAAACCCTTAAGCGCCTGGACGATGAAGTTGGACACCACCCGGCCATCGTCAGGATGCATGCGCGGCCCGTAGGTATTAAAGATCCGCGCGACTTTGATCTCCAGCCGGTGTTGTCTCCAGTAATCGAAAAAGAGTGTTTCTGCGCAACGCTTTCCCTCGTCGTAACAGGCACGGGTGCCCACGGGATTCACGCGACCCCAGTAATCCTCAGTTTGCGGATGCACCTCAGGGTCTCCGTACACCTCGCTGGTCGAGGCCTGTAAGATTCGCGCACCGGTGCGTTTAGCCAATCCCAACATGTTGATCGCGCCATGCACACTGGTCTTGGTTGTCTGTACTGGATCGGACTGGTAGTGAACCGGCGATGCCGGGCAGGCCAGGTTGTAGATCTGCTCCACCTCGACATAAAGCGGAAAGGTGACATCATGGCGAACCAGTTCGAAATTAGAGCGACCGAAAAGATGGGATATGTTACGTTTATCACCGGTAAAAAAATTGTCCAGACAAATAACGTCATTCCCTTGTTCGACCAGTCGGTCACACAGGTGGGAGCCGACAAAACCAGCGCCGCCGGTAACAAGGATAGTTTGAGAGGACGATTTGATCATTGCCTTTTCCTAGAAGTCTGCCTGGATAATCCATTTGGCAAATGGTGCCGGAGATAGGATTCGAACCTACGACCTTCGCATTACGAATGCGCTGCTCTACCAACTGAGCTACACCGGCGTCGGGACGTTATTTCAACCGAGCAATTATATTGCGCGTACAGACATTTCGTCTAACGCACAATGACATCAAAGTCCTGGCGAAGTTCAGCCGGTAGTGCGAAAGCGACGCCCTCCTCAGTCATCTCCGCAGTCCCATCCAACCGGCCACCCAATCTTTCGAGATGATTAATCACCTCACTGACCAGCACTTCCGGGGCGGATGCGCCGGCCGTAATACCGATCTGTCGAGCGCCGGTCAACCAGTCGCTGACAATATCATCGGCTCCATCAATAAGATAAGCTCGGGCTCCGACCCCTTCGGCAAGTTCGCGCAAACGGTTTGAGTTGGAGCTGTTGTGCGACCCAACCACCAGGACCGCATCGCAGGTTTGAGCCAATTTCCTGACTGAGTCCTGCCGATTTTGCGTGGCATAACAGATGTCATCGCGACGCGGGCCCTCAATCCCAGGAAACCGCCGGCGCAACGCTTCGATAATCCTGGCCGTATCGTCGACCGACAGGGTGGTCTGAGTAACATAAGCCAATTGCACGTTCGACGGAACCTCAAGCGCTGCGACATCCGACAGAGTCTCGACTAAAAAGACCGGCCCCACGGCCTGCCCCATTGTCCCCTCGACTTCCGGGTGCCCTTCATGTCCCACAAGGACTACAGTTTTGCCTTCGTGACCGTATCGGGCAACCTCCGAGTGGACCTTGGTCACGAGCGGACAGGTTGCATCAAAAACTTTCAATCCGCGAACATCAGCCTGGCTTTGCACCTGCCGCGATACCCCGTGTGCGCTAAAAATCAGGTTCGCTCCGTCTGGCACCTCATCCAGTTGATCAACAAATATGGCACCTTTTGAGCGAAGGCCATCGACCACGAAGCGGTTGTGCACCACCTCGTGACGCACATACACCGGTGCGCCGTGTTTTTGCAGCGCCCGCTCTACAATTTCGATTGCGCGATCAACTCCGGCACAAAATCCCCGGGGGTTGGCAAGTTTTATTACAAAGTCAGTCATGTTTATTGGTATCAGCGGGCTGGTCAGTCTTTGCGATTGTCGGTCGCAATAATTGCAATTTCGTAAACGCAGTCTCGCCCAACCAGTGGATGATTGAAATCAACCGACACGCCATCATCGTTGATCTCAATAACATGCCCGGCGATACTCTCCCCATCAGGAAGCTCAAATTCAACCAAGGCGCCAAGGTCGGGCCGAACCTGCTCGGTAAACTTCTCCCGCGCAATTACTTGTGTATTCTGGGGATCGTAGGCGCCAAATACCTCATCCGACCCACTGATCTCAATTCGAAACCGCTCGCCGGAATTTTTGCCAACTAATGCCTGGGCCACCACTTCTGGCAAGTCGGTACTGCCCACAATAAGGCTGACAGCTTGCTCACCGGAATTTTCGACCTCAGTGTCGTCTGCCAGCAGAACCCGGTAATGAAGCTCGACACGATCTCCTGTAGCGATTCCCTTTGGCTCAGTCATTAACTACTTTCCCTGCCCTGCGACGGAATGATCCAAGAACATCAACAATGACTATTCCTGCCCCGACACTGATGGCGATGTCAGCCACATTGAATGTGGGCCAATGCCACGAATCCACGTAAACATCCAGAAAATCAATAACAAATCCGTAGTTCAGTCGATCAAGCAGGTTACCGATCGAACCACCGAGGATACAGCTAAGACCGATATTGAGCAGGCGCTCATCGGGGCGGGCGATCCAAAGCCGAATACCCAGGTAAATGGTCACTGAAATTCCTACCGCTATAAATACCATTGTCTGCCAACCGCCCGCTTGCCCTAAAAACCCGAAAGCCGCGCCTTGATTGTGCACCAGCACGAGATTGAATCCTGGCCACACCGGTATGAGGCCGTGCCGGGTTAATGCATCCTGCGCCCAGTACTTGCTGAGCCAGTCCGATGCCACAATGATCACTGCGAGGAGCAAAAAACGTACCGACTGACTCGTGAGCTTGGGAATCACTGCACTCCTACGCGCCTGCTTGGCTAGTTTGGGCAAACCATGATCGTGCGGTGTCGCTATCCTTGGCAATCTGGGCTTTAAGCGCCTCAACCGATTCAAAACGCTTTTCCGGGCGAATCTTAGTCTGGAATTCAACCTGGATTCGCTCAGCATAGAGTGATTCATCAAAATCAAACAAATGCGCTTCCAGAAGTACCCGCTCCCCGCCAATGGTCGGACGTGTCCCGATGTTAGCAATTCCGGGCAAAGGGCCCCGGCCCTGGGAATGGACCAACACGGCGTATACCCCCCAAACCGGCACGTTGTCATAACGAAGGACGATATTCGCTGTGGGAAATCCGATAGTCCTGCCGCGCTTGTCGCCGTGTGCCACCCGTCCGCCTATAGCGTACCGGTAACCGAGCAACCTGGCGGCGAGCTCAAAATCATCGTCACGCAGTGCGTTTCGCACTCGCGAGCTGCTAACTCTTTGTCCTTGCACTTCACAGGTCTCTACTGCGTTTATCGTAAAGCCCCACGCCTCGCCAAGTGTTCTGAGCAAATTAATATCGCCGGTACGTTTACGACCGAAACGAAAATCATCGCCAATAACCAGATGGCGAACCCCGAGACCGTCAACGAGATATTTTCTGACAAAATCTTCTGCCGACGTCTGGGCCAGTTCCCGATCGAAACGCAGCGAAAATATCTGATCAACCCCGGCTCGTTCCAGCTTCTCAATCTTGTCTCGCCAGCGCAGGAGCCGAGGCGGAGCATTCTCTGGGCTGAAAAACTCGTGGGGGTGAGGCTCGAACGTCATTATCGTGGCACTCGCCCCAAGCCGACAGGCCTGTTCCCGAAGGACGTTTATCAAACGTGCGTGCCCCAGATGTACGCCATCGTAGTTACCAATCGATACCACTGACGGGCGGTGCGAGGCACGAATGTTATATAGGTCACGAATCAGGATCACTGTTATTCCTGTTGCCTGTTTAATATACCGCCCAGTCGGGTTGATACTCTTGAATCACCTCTGACAACCGCCGGCGAGAATCTAAGCTTTCGCCATATCCACGAAAGTATGCCAGACGCAACTCGGGGTAGCGCCAACACAGGTAGCCCTCGCCGGTGTCGAACCCAATCTGCCATAGGCCGGACACCGTCACGCCTAAACGTTGTACCCGCTCTACCCATTTGCGAATAATCGTCTCAAATTCATGCTCCAACGGAGCCAGCCGGGGGTCGCAGTCAAGTAGTCGTCGCATCCTCAGCTGGCAAGGATCCAGTTCTCGCGATGCAGAAGCGGTAAGCTTTCTGATAACAGGCAGTATTTCCTGAGCCTCGGAGAGCGAAAATATTCTAGGCTCTCCAGGATGACTGATCAGGGCGACCACGTCCGCCGGTGAATGCGCTTCCATTTTAAGGCCGCTCAACGAAGCGGTGCACCTTTAGCCCAAGAAGGTAAAGCGAGCCCAGATAAACCCCGCCACCGGCAATAACCCAAAACCCCAGCAACAAAATGCGTTTGGGTACGCTGTGGGAGAGCCAGACCAAATCGCCCGCTACCCCAAACCCTAGCAGGGCCGACATGATTAATGTCGCCAGGCTCACTCGGGCCAGAAACAGCGGCCACCCGTCCCCAGGCTGAAATCCGGTTTTAGAAATTAACCGGATATAAAGCAGTGCCGCGTTAACGATCCCGGCGAGGCTGGTGGCGAGTGCCAAGCCAACATGCCCTAAGGTGAAAGCGAGAGAAACAGCCGCCAAGGCATTAATCATCATTGCAATCGCGCCGATAATCACAGGGGTACGGGTATCTTTGCGGGCGTAAAACCCAGGTGCCAATACCTTGACCAAGACAAACCCAGTGAGCCCAAGTGCGAAGGCGACCAGGCTCTTCGATGCCATGGATGCATCGGTTGCAGAAAATTGTCCATAGTGAAAGAGCGTCACCATCAGCGGGAAAGCGAGCATCGCCAGCGCAGCTGCTGCGGGCAGCGAAACCAGGAAAACCAGACGCAACGCCCAGTCAAGGGTCCGGCTATAAGCCTTTTGCTCTGAACTGGCGACCTGGCGTGACAAGGTGGGAAGGATCACCGTGGCTAAGGCAATACCAAAGACCCCAAGCGGAAATTCCATCAACCGATCCGAATAGTAAAGCCAGGACACACTGCCCGTCACCAGGAAAGAAGCCAGCACCGTATTCACCAACAGATTGATCTGTGCAATCGACACTCCAAAAACAGCCGGAAGCATTAATCGAAATACCTGGCTGACCCCCTCGCCACCCACACGCTCATCTTGGGTGGTGGCGCGCAGTCGCGGCCGGGGAACTCGTCGCACCTGCCGGAGGAAAGGAAACTGGAATGCGAGTTGAACAATGCCAGCTATAAGCACACCGCCACCCAGCGCGATGGCGACATTCGTCGTCCGGGGTACCACCAGCCAGACAGTGGCAATTAAGCACAGATTCAACAGTATCGGAGTTGCAGCATGGGCCGCAAAACGCTCCCGGGTATTGAGAATTCCGCCCGCCATTGCAACCAGGGAAATAAAAAAGAGATACGGAAAGGTCAAGCGCAGCGCAGATACTGTAGCCTCATATTTGGCAGGATCGGCGCTAAAGCCTGGCGCAAGCATACTCACCAGCACGGGCGCCCCGAGGACACCTGCTGCGGTGAGGGCAACCAGTATCAACCCCAGACGCCCAGCCATGAGGTTGAGGAAGGCACGCGCCTGCTGTGGGGGATAACGAGACTCGTACTCAGAGTAAACTGGCACAAAAGCCACTGAAAAAGCACCTTCCCCAAAAACCCGACGCAGAAAATTGGGGATACGAAAAGCAACAAAAAACGCATCGGCTATCGCTCCGCTTCCCAGAATCTGGGCAAAGGCGATGTCGCGAATCAATCCAGTGATCCGCGACACCAGGGTCATTCCACCGACCATGCCAACGGACCTGATCAACTAGATCTACCCCGCTGCAACCGACCCCAGGCGATACTGCTAAAACGATTCCTCAAGCCGCACACCAAACAGCCCGCAGACCTGCCCCCATTGACAAATGTCCCTATCTTGTCGATACTCACGCGTCTTTTTTTCATCTTTAAGAGAGTATATAGTTTGGCTAATTCACCGCAGGCACGTAAACGGGCACGGCAAGCCACGAGCAGCCGGGCACAGAATATGTCGCAGCGCTCACAAATGCGCACCGCAATCAAACGCTTCAAGAGCTCTCTTGATGACGCAGACGCCACTGTGGCCCAAACCGCTTACCGCGAAGTAGCGTCGCAGATAGACCGAGCTGCCCGAAAAGGCCTCGCCCACCGAAACCAGGCTGGCCGTCTCAAAAGCCGCCTCAACGCTCGCCTTAAAGCCAAAGCCACGGCCTGATTCTAAGCACGACCGCTCTGGCACGCTCAGAGCACCACCATGTTATCCCGGTGAATCAGTTCGGGTTCGTCGACGTAACCCAGAATTTTCTCAATTCCGCTGCTAGGCTGACCTGCAATCTGTGTTGCATCGGCCGATGAATAATTGACAAGGCCGCGGGCGACCACTGCGCGGCCATCGTGCGCCACACAATCCACTAAATCACCGCGCTCGAAAACTCCCTCCACCTGGATCACCCCAACCGGCAACAGACTCTTACCCGAGGTGGTCAAAACCCCAACGGCTCCGTCATCCAGCAAAAGCACTCCCTTGGCGCGCATAGATCCTGCAAGCCACTGCTTGCGTGCGGCTACCCGGCCTGCACCTGCGCGGATCAGCGTGCCCGGAAAATTTCCATCCACAATCCCGGCTAAGTTCTCAAGTTCATAACCGGAACAGATTATTGTCGACGCGCCCGAGCGGGCCGCTTTTGTCGCAGCCTGCAACTTCGTTAACATCCCCCCGCGACCGAGGACTCCACTTGGGCCCGCGTAAGCCTCGAGTGCCGGGTCACCGGCGACCGCGGTCTTCACTAAGGGGGCATCGGCAACTTTCCGAGGGTCGGCTTCGTATAAACCGCCCTGATCTGTCAATATGACTAGATACTCAGCCTCAACCAAATTACTGACCAGAGCCCCCAGTGTGTCGTTATCACCGAACTGGATCTCTTCTGTGGCCACAGTATCGTTTTCATTAACCACCGGCACGATACCCAGAGCCAACATTGATCGCAGGGCACTGCGGGCGTTCAAGTAACGGGTTCTATCACTCAGATCAGCCCCGGTCAGCAGCACTTGTGCGGTCTCAACCGCAAACCTTTCGAAAGCCTGCTGATAAGCCTGAACCAGGCCCATCTGCCCGACCGCCGCCGCCGCCTGCAACTGGTACAGTTCGTGGGGCCGCTGAGCCCATCCCAACCGTGCCATGCCTTGGGCAATAGCGCCCGAAGACACCAGTACAATATCGATCCCCCGATCCCGAAGCGCTACACAAACCTTAGCCAGTGCACTAATCAGGCCCTGATTAAGCCCGGTCTCGGAATCGCTCAAAAGAGCACTGCCCAGTTTAATCACCCAGCGCTGACGCTGGTGACGGTTAGATCTGTGATCAGTCATGTTGATCCTCCAACCAGTGCCAGATCGCATTACAGAGTGTGCGACAACCCTGCCCACTCACACCGGACACTAAAAACCATGGCGCATCCCAATTCAAAGACCCACGGATCTCATCACATAAGCTCAGCGCTTCGGTCTCATCAAGGCAATCCGCCTTGGAAAATACCAGCCATCGTTGTCGCCCGGACAACTCAGAATCAAATTCGTGTAGTTCTTTCTCGATAGCCTTTACCGCGACCACTGGCGGTTCACTCGCCCAAGTGCTGATATCGGCCAAGTGCAACAATAGCCGGGTTCGGCGAAGGTGTCGTAAAAACTGCACCCCGAGCCCCGCGCCACTTGCGGCGCCTTCTATCAACCCAGGGATATCGGCAACCACAAAACTCGCACTCGGACCAATGTCGACAACACCGAGTTGAGGATACAATGTGGTAAATGGATAGTCTGCAATCTTCGGTGTCGCAGCCGATACCGCTTTTAATAAAGTTGACTTTCCGGCGTTGGGTAACCCAAGCAAGCCAACGTCTGCGAGAACCTGTAATTCCAGCCTCAGGCTAAGACGATCCCCGTCTTGCCCCGGTGTCGTGCGCCTGGGTGCCTGATTGACTGACGACTTGAATCGAGCGTTCCCCGCACCACCGCGGCCCCCAGCTGCCACGGTAAAACTCTGACCATTATGTTTCAGATCGATGAGCAGTTCGTCGGTGTCGGCCGAAAAGATCAAGGTGCCGGTCGGGACCCTGACCGTCCGGCTCTTTCCTCCAGCACCACTGCGGTTGCGCCCGGCCCCTGACTGACCGCTATCGGCCCGAAATTTCCGGGTAAACCGAAAGTCGGCAAGGGTATTTAGACCCGATTC
>JBBWVW010000174.1:0-1601 GCA_050256425.1 Arenicellales bacterium
CCCCTTCTTCTCCAGCTGATCAAAGACTTTCATCTCGCCAGCCATGCCACAGCCAAGACCATACTTCGACACCAGCACGCCAATCCGGCTGCCAATATAGAGACCTTCGAAAAACGGCTTGCCTTTCTCTCCCTCGCCACCACTGCGATACGTGACCTGTTCAATATCAGAGGAGATGTGGTAGAGAGGGTGATCGGGTGGCAAGACCCGGAACCGCGATTCGGGGAACATGTCATCAAACACCTTAAGCGACGATTCATAAAACCAAGGAGAACCATACACCGAGTCACAGACAATCATCCCGCCATCTAGAACGTATTGACGCAGTTTGTTGATCACCGTTGGCGTGAACTTCACCTCACGAACGCCGCCCAGCAGGATCGCCGGCATGAGCGCCGGGTCGTAGCTAAACTCGGCGAGCGACGTCTGGGTGGGCATATACTTAAAGCCCTCGCTGCGCGCCCGCTTATGAAACTCCAGCATGTCATTGGGGGCCAGATTCCAATCCTCGGTCAGCTCCTTACCGATGATCGCACCACTGCCCCACTTCACCTTGCCCAGCAGATAATCAGGCGAAGGCGGTTTGATCCGCTCGGATTGTGGAATCGGCATGCCAGGCAATGAGGGAATAATGTCGCGTTTCTCACCACCCTTAATTCCCGTCTGCAGCTTTTCGTTCCGGTCCTTAGCCGACTTAATAAACCAGTCATTTGAAGACGCGCCTTTTCCCGCTTGCCCGAACGCTACCGGCGCAAAAGCCAGCAGTGCAACTGTCAGGAGGGCTGCCGCTGGCAGAAAAGACGAAAACGATTTCAGGTAGGATCGACTCGGGTGAGTCATAGCAGGGTTCCTTTACGTTAGATGATCATTCATCTTTACTTCCACTCTCGGCGATGGTTCCTACGTGTTGTCGAATGAACATACTCTGGTTTCTCATCTTGTCAGAATTTCAGATCGACGCGTTGACCCGTGTATTGAATCTCTTTGGTCACGCCATCAGGAATAAGTTCAACCTGGAACGTACGCGTGGCCGTCTGCTCTGAAGCCGGCTCGAGGCTCAGGGTTTTGGCCGCGTCGTCCCACTTGATCAGTGTCTGGACTGAATCGCCTTGGAGGTAATCAAGGCTGATGCCGTCGTCGTTGTACAACGTGTATTTGCCGTTGGCGCCTCGGTAGATCTTGAGCGTCGTGGGTTCGTCGACCTTTTGTCCGGTGTATTGACGGATGGGGTCGAACGGCACGATTGCGCCGGCGCGGACATAGATCGGCATCGTGGCCAGATCCACGGCGCGCTGCACGGTGCGGCCGCCGGTCTCGGCTTTGCCTGTCCACCAGTCATACCATTTGCCAGCGGGAAGATAGACGTCTCGAGTCGTCGCGCCTTTTTTGTAAACCGGTGCGATGAGCAGGTACCGGCCCCAGAGATATTGATCGCCGATGCTTCGAACCTTGGGATCAGTGGGGTGGTGCAGCCACATCGATCGCATCATGGGCATCCCCGTCGTCCGCGCTTCCCAAGCCAGCGTGTAGTTGTAGCTCAGCAGTTGGTAGCGCAGTTCGGCGTACTTTTTGGCGATCGGTTCGATCTTGGGATTGTTAAG
>JBBWVW010000175.1:0-1671 GCA_050256425.1 Arenicellales bacterium
AGGTAATCGAGCATCATCGCACCGGACCAGATCTGACCGATGGGGTTGGCGATGGCTTTGCCGAAGATATCGGGCGCTGAGCCATGCACGGGCTCGAACAGCGAAGGGAACACTCGCTCTGGATTCAGATTCGCCGACGGAGCGATACCGATGGTCCCGGTAGTCGCAGGCCCTAGGTCCGACAGGATCTCGCCGAACAGATTTGAGGCGACGATCACGTCAAAGCGCCCGGGATCCAAAACTATCTGAATAGTGAGTCCGTCGATGTGATACTGGCTACGGCGAACCTGCGGATACATCTCGCCGACGCTGGCAAAACGCTCGTCCCAGTACGGCATAGTTATAGAGATGCCGTTGGATTTGGTGGCCGAAACCAGGTTCTTGTCGCGGCTCATTGCCAGCTCGAAAGCGAACTTCATGATGCGGTCGACGCCCTTGCGGGTAAAGGTGGAGATCTGCTGTGCCATCTCCCGATCGGTTCCCTCGAACAGTCTTCCGCCCAGCGATGAGTACTCTCCTTCGGTGTTCTCTCGCACCACGAAATAGTCGATGTCGCCCGGCTCGCGCCCTACCAGTGGCGAGGGTACACCCGGCATCAACCGCACCGGTCGCAGATTAACGTATTGGTCAAACTCGCGACGAAACTTGATCAGCGAGTCCCAAAGCGAGACGTGATCCAGCACGCGCTCTGGCCAACCGCAAGCGCCGAAAAAGATACAGGCGCAGCCGTCGATACGTCGCTTCCAGTCGTCGGGCATCCACTTGCCAATCTTGTCGTACTGTTCGCACGACCAATCGAAATGTTCGAACGCAATTGTCAGCCCGAAGCGGTCGGCTGCGGCCTGGACAACGCGCACCCCCTCGGGCATGACCTCTTTGCCGATGCCGTCGCCTGCGATCACAACGATCCGGTTGGTATTTGTTTTACTGCTCATGCCTAGGTCCTTCTCCCACACTAAGGGTAAAGATACAGAGTAGCACTGAGAACAAGGCAGTATGCGTTTTTCGGAAACTACGTGCGATCTATCAATGGTTGTCGCGCTGAGGAATAAAAATTATTGCTGGCCATATCGCCCCGCCAGCCAGATATCCTGGGTCAGATTGCCAGTGCGTGGCACGGACTCTCGGTTTCCGGTGCGTCGGATCTATTGCATCGGCCGCCGGTTTTCAAAAGGCCTTAGGCAACCACAGTGTTTTTTAATATCCTCTAACAACCAGAGCTACTTGATGGACGGAGTGGAGTTTTTTCTTTGTGTGGCCATGGACACAGTTTCACCAGGCAATCAGGCTCACACTATGAGTTACCGGTTAATCGACACTGAGGCTCACAAACGGGAACTGAGTGACAAAGATATGAAACAGCCTGCCAAAACGAGAACCCCCGAATCTCTGCGACCCCTTAAGCTGGCGCTGAAGGATTGCAGCGCTTGGATAAAAGGATGGCGTGGACAGGGAGCGGGTCGGATTGCTGAGGATATTGCATGGCGCCCACCACCGGCACGTACGACCCCCGCCTGAATCAGGGTTTTCGATCGGCGGTTGCCAGGATCATCTGCGCTGCTCGGTGGGCAACCATCAACGTTGGCGCGTTGGTATTTGCAGAGGTTATATTTGGAAAAACCGACGCATCGACTACGCGTAATGCTTCAATACCAGATCGGAAGAGCGTCG
>JBBWVW010000176.1:0-17171 GCA_050256425.1 Arenicellales bacterium
TTTTAGCGCCACGGCAATGCTAACCTAGTCGTAACGTAACAACACTTCAGGTTTGCACCGAGCATAACTTAAAGACATTACAAAGGAGATAACAATGAAATTAATCAAAACCACGCTTGCTGCTCTGGCTCTCGGGGCGACTAGCATCGCCTTTGCCGGTAACGACCATCCAATCTTGACTCCCATGGAGCCCCAAGCCATGGGCCGAGCCTATACCGAGTTTTTGCTTGCCCAACCTGACTTCGTGAAGAATTCGGGCTTTGATGCAAAAACCATGCAGTTGATCCACCTGGCTGCAGCCGCAGGCATGAAGTGTGAATACTGCATAGTCGCGCACACCGCAATGGCGAAGGGTGCCGGTGCGACAGATGAGCAGATCAAGACCGCCATCATGGCCGCTGGTGTTGTAGCCATAAACAGTACCATTCTCTACGGCAATCAATACGATCTGAATGCATTAAAGAAAATGTTTGGCCAGTAATAATGGAAAAAAGACAGGGGCGATACCTGGGGGTGCCGGCCCTTTTTTTTGGCTAGATTTTAAAAATCGGGTACGGTTGGGATAAGAATTGTGGTGGCAACGCCATCAAACCTCTCAACAATCGCACACCTCAGTTGTTTAGAGTCCGGTGCTACATTCCTTGGCGCGCCACCTTCCCTTTATGGAATATAAGGGGTTACCACCGCTATTAAGTGCTCGCCCTAGATGAGCCCCTTGATGAATTGGGTCACAGTGAGACCGTCTGGTGCAGCGTTTGTAGGCAGTTTACCGTGACATCACCACCACTGCGATGCGCCTCACAGGCGGCGCGCGCCGCGGCCAGGGTCGTAAAATAAGTCACCTTGTGAATCAGCGCCTGGCGCCGGATGGTTTGTGAGTCCCGGCGGCTGTGGCGGCTGGCAGTGGTATTGACGATCAGGTCAAACTCCCCGTTCATGATACTGTCAACGACGTGAGGTCGACCCTCACTGACTTTATTCACCAGCCGCGCTTTCATTCCAGCCGCTTCAATGGCCTGGGCAGTGCCCTCGGTCGCTACCAGCGAGAATCCGTTTTCACTTAAGTAACGCGCAATATCGATCACACTGGCCTGGTCCGCAGTTCGTACGCTAATCAGCGCTATGCCGCTTACAGGTATCAGGGTGCCGGTTGCGCGTTGGGCTTTACGATAGGCTTCGCCAAAGGTCATACCGATACCCATGACCTCGCCGGTGCTTTTCATTTCCGGGCCAAGCACCGGATCGACGCCGGGAAATTTGATAAATGGAAATACCGCCTCTTTGACCGAGAAGTACGGGGGCCTCACGATCCCACTAACCCCTTGGTCAGCAAGTGACTGGCCAACCATCGACCGAGCACCAATCTTGGCCAGTGGCCGCGTGGTTGCCTTGGAGACAAAGGGCACGGTTCTCGATGCCCGCGGGTTTACCTCCAGCACGTAAATATCTCCATTTTTTACCGCGAACTGCACATTCATCAGACCGACCACGTTAAGCGCCAACGCCATCTCACGGGTCTGGCGGGTAAGTTCCTCCTGGGTTGCTTCGCTCAGCGAAAAAGGCGGTAGTACACAAGCAGAATCTCCCGAATGCACGCCAGCTTCCTCAATATGCTCCATGATCCCACCGATCACGACTTCGCTGCCATCGCAGATCGCATCGACATCCACCTCAACGGCGTCACTGAGAAAGCGGTCGAGCAGAATCGGCGATTCATTGGATACCCGAAAAGCTTCGCGCAGGTAGCGCTCAAGTTCTTCGCGGCCATGAACAATTTCCATGGCGCGCCCCCCAAGAACATAGGACGGTCGCACCACCAGCGGATAACCAATCTCTAGAGCACCTGCCAGCGCCTCGTCCTCTGTGGTTGCTGTCCGGTTAGGCGGCTGCAACAGATCCAACTGGTGGATCAGGTCTTGAAAGTGCTTACGGTCCTCGGCCTGATGGATTGATTCCGGCGAGGTACCAAGAATAGGCACACCGGCCTGCGCCAGTCCTCGCGCCAGTTTCAACGGTGTCTGGCCGCCATACTGCACGATCAGTCCGGTGGGTTTCTCGATCGCGCAGATCTCCAGCACGTCTTCAAGAGTCAACGGCTCAAAGTAAAGCCTGTCCGAGATATCGTAATCCGTTGACACTGTCTCAGGGTTGCAGTTGATCATAATGGTCTGGTAACCATCTTCACGCAGCGCCATCGCTGCATGTACGCAACAGTAATCGAACTCAATGCCCTGGCCGATACGGTTTGGCCCACCACCAAGGACAATCACCTTATCTACCGGCTCGGGATTCGCTTCACACTCATCTTCGTACGTCGAGTACATGTAGGCAGTCGGCGTAGGGAACTCGCCCGCACATGAATCGACCCGCTTGTAGACCGGTCGCACATTCAGATCATGTCGCCGGGAGCGCAGCTCGATCTCACTGACGCCAAGCAAATCCGCCAGCCGAACATCTGAAAACCCATCGCGTTTGAATTCTCTCAAGGTGGGCCCGTCCAATTCGGCGAACTTAGACGAACGGATGATTGCCTCGGTCGTGACCAGTTCCTCGATTTGTGCGAGGAACCAAGGGTCAATGCCCGTCAGTGACTGCACCTCTGCCAGGGTCAACTCATGACGAAAGGCGTCCGCAATGTGCCACGCCCGACGGGCACCAGGGATGCGCAGTGCACTGGTGAGATCATGCATATCGATCTCACCGTGAGTGTCATCCCACATTGGATCCAACCCGTGGCTGCCGATCTCAAGGCCACGTAGTGCTTTCTGGAACGACTCTTTAAATGTGCGTCCGATGGCCATGACCTCGCCAACAGATTTCATCTGTGTGGTCAGAGAAGAATCGGCCTGGGGAAACTTCTCAAAATCAAAACGGGGGATCTTGGTAACGATGTAATCAATAGCCGGCTCGAACGATGCTGGCGTCGCACCGCCGGTAATATCATTGTCAAGTTCATCGAGGGTGTAGCCGATGGCCAGTTTGGCCGCCACCCTGGCAATTGGAAAGCCAGTCGCCTTAGAAGCCAGCGCTGATGAACGCGATACTCTTGGGTTCATCTCGATAACGACCATACGACCGTTGGCCGGGTCAATCGCAAACTGCACGTTGGAACCGCCCGTCTCAACACCGATCTCGCGCAGCACCGCGATGCTCGCGTTGCGCATGATCTGGTATTCCTTGTCAGTCAGGGTTAGCGCCGGAGCAACCGTAATCGAATCACCGGTATGAACACCCATGGCATCGAAATTCTCAATAGAGCAGACGATGATGCAGTTATCCCGACTATCGCGCACCACCTCCATCTCGAACTCTTTCCAGCCCAGAATGCATTCTTCGATCAGTAATTCGCGGGTGGGTGAGGCATCAAGCCCACGGTTACAGATGGCGGTGTATTCCTCGGTGTTATAAGCAATACCGCCGCCACTGCCACCCAGGGTAAAGGAGGGGCGGATAATCACCGGAAAACCGATCTGTTCGAGTACCTCCATGGCCTCCTCCATGGAGTGCGCCAGGTCTCCATGTACGACCTCCAGGCCGATAGCGCGCATGGCATTGCGAAAACGTTCCCGATCCTCGGCCTTGTCTATTGCATCTCGGGTTGCACCAATCATCTGCACACCAAACTTTTCCAGTACCCCGTGGCGCACCAGATCGAGCGAACAGTTCAAACCGGTCTGCCCTCCCATGGTGGGCAATAACGCATCGGGCCGCTCTTTTTCGATCACCAGCGCGACATCCTCCCAGGTAACCGGCTCGATGTAAGTGGCATCAGCAAACTCAGGGTCGGTCATGATCGTCGCGGGGTTCGAATTAACCAGGATGACGCGATAACCCTCCTCACGCAGCGCCTTGCAGGCCTGTACCCCCGAATAATCGAACTCGCAGGCCTGGCCGATAACAATCGGCCCCGCCCCAATCACCAGAATCGAGCGGATGTCGGTACGTTTAGGCATCAGTTGCTCCCTTGGCTGACGCCATTAAATCAATAAAGCGATCGAACAAATTGACGATGTCCTGGGGACCAGGACTCGCCTCCGGGTGACCCTGGAAGGAAAATGCCGGAGCACCAGTCAGCGCAATACCCTGGATCGACTGGTCGAACAGCGAGCGGTGTGTCACCCTCACGCGTGCAGGTAACGAATCGGGGTCTACCGCAAAACCATGGTTCTGACTGGTGATCATGACTTTTTGCGAGGCGAGGTCGACAACTGGGTGATTTGCGCCATGATGGCCGAATTTCATCTTCAGGGTGCGGGCCCCAGCGGCGAGTGCAAGCAACTGGTGGCCCAGACAAATGCCAAATATGGGTGTTGCGCTTTCTATAATCTGGGCAATGGCCTCGATCGCATAGGTGCAAGGCTCGGGGTCTCCGGGACCGTTGGAAAGAAATACACCGTCAGGTGCGCGCGCAAGCACCTCCTCGGCTGGTGTCTGCGCTGGTACAACCTCCACGGCGCAACCGCGATCAGCCAAAAGTCGCAGGATGTTGCGTTTGATCCCAAAATCGTAGGCCACCACCTGCCAACGCGCATCAGGGGGAGAGCGAAATCCGCCTTGGAGTTGCCAGGTGCCTTCAGCCCAGTGGTAACTTTCATGGGTTGTGACAGCTTTGGCAAGATCCATTCCTTTGAGTCCGGGAAAAGCCCGTGCCTGGGTCAGTGCCTGGGCTTCATCGATAGCGCCAGCCTGCACGCAGCCGTTCTGAGAGCCTTTCTCTCGCAGTAATCTCGTCAACCGGCGAGTATCGATGTCGCTGATGCCCACCACGCCCTGCCCGCAGAGATATTCATCGAGTGACTCCTCAGAGCGAAAATTACTGGGTCGGCCTTGAAAGTCGCGTACGACCAGCGCACAGGCAAAGGCTCTGGAAGATTCGGTGTCGTCATTATTGGCCCCAACAATTCCAATATGCGGGCAGGTCAGTGTGACGATCTGGCGAGCATAGGATGGATCGGAGACGATCTCCTGATAACCCGTCATGGCTGTGTTAAAAACAACCTCTCCCACCGCCTCGCCCGAGGCTCCCACGGAACGGCCATGAAACACAGTTCCATCCTCAAGGACCAGTATCGCCGGAATCACGCGGTCAACCCTTCAGGTGGGCTCAAAAAAAAGGAGAAACCGCCTTGGTTTCTCCTTTTGATCTGACCGAAATAATGTCTCATTCCGGGGGAAATATTCTATCGACTTGGTGGGTGAACATCAATCGTTTTCGATCATTTTTAGCCCAAGAACATCCTGCATATCAAAAAGCCCCTCTTTTTTTTCCGCGACCCACAAAGCACAGCGCAGCGCACCATTGGCATAGATTTCCCGACTGCTCGCCTTGTGGGTAATCTCTACCCGCTCTCCGGCCCCGGCAAACCACACGCTGTGCTCGCCAACAATATCAGCAGCCCGAACCGTGGAAAATCCAATTTGCCCCTGTTGACGGGGGCCGGTACGTCCGTGGCGCGAAAACACCCCGTCATGATCGAGACTGCGGCCCAAAGTAGAAGCGACGACTTCGCCCATTTTCAAAGCGGTACCTGAGGGTGCATCGACTTTGTTGCGGTGATGCGCTTCAATAATCTCGATATCGACATCATCGCCAAAAGCCCCAGCCGCGATCTGAAGCAACTTGAAGCAAATGTTGACACCGACACTCATATTCGGGGCAAGCACGACCGCAGTATCACGAGATGCCTGTGAAATCAGCTCTTTTTGTGCTGCATCGAAGCCTGTAGTGCCGATCACCACCCGGGCGTGATTCTCAACACAATAATCAAGGTTGGCCAGACTTGCCTCGAGCGCAGTGAAATCGATCAGCACGTCAAACGCTGGACCATCGATACTGTCACTGATGACAGGGCCAGCATCTGCTGTGCCGGCAAGAGTGCCAGCAGGTTGACCCACCGCCTCGTTATCCGGGTGCTCAAAAGCATGGCTCAACGTCAGTGCCTCATGAGCCTGGCAGGCTGTCACCAGCGCTCGTCCCATACGACCGGCCGCACCTGCAATCGCTACCCTCGTCACGATGAACGCTGCCAATACAGGTCAGAAGGTATAGCGTTCATCTCAGCAAATCCCGGACACCGTCACGCTCTTCTTGTAACTCAGCCTCAGTCAAGCGCATGCGTTCTTCACTGAACTCGTTGATTGTCAGATCATCGACAACCGAGTACTCACCATCAGCGCAGCGGACCGGAAACGAATAGATCAGGCCGTCTTCTATTCCATAATGGCCGCAAGAGGGAATCGCCATGCTTACCCAGTCATCGTCGCTGGTACCCTGAACCCAGGTACGCATATGGTCAATCGCGGCACAAGCCGCCGAGGCGGCGCTGGAGGCTCCACGTGCCTTGATGATCGCCGCACCGCGTTGCTGTACCGTAGGGATGAATTGATCCACCATCCAGCTGTTATCTACGAGATCTATCGCGGCACGGCCACTGGCCTTGGCATGATGAATATCCGGGTACTGGGTAGCTGAATGGTTACCCCAGATGGTTAACCGCGAAATGTCAGTCGTAGCTACCTTAGTGCGTTCAGCCAACTGGCTCATCGCCCGGTTATGGTCTAGCCGGGTCATGGCGGTAAACTGTCGAGTGTCTATATCCGGTGCGTTGGCCGACGCGATGAGTGCGTTGGTATTCGCCGGGTTACCTACGACCAATACTCTTACGGCCCGGTTGGCACTGTTATTCAGTGCCTTGCCCTGCGCCGAGAAAATTCGAGCATTTTCGGTGAGTAGATCCTTGCGCTCCATACCCGGCCCGCGCGGTCGCGCGCCCACCAGCATTGCAAAGTCGGTATCGCCAAAAGCCTGCGCCGGATCATCCGAGGCCTGCACACTGTGCAACAATGGAAAAGCGCAGTCCTCCAACTCCATGACTACGCCGCGCAAGGTATCCATGGCCGGAGGGATCTCAAGCAACTGCAAAATGACTGGCTGGTCCGGGCCCAACATATCTCCACAGGCAATCCGGAACAACATGGCATAACTGATCTGCCCCGCGGCACCGGTGATCGCGACCCGAACGGGGTTTTTCATCAACTACTCTCCTTTCTTAAATACATAGTGGGAAAACTGCGGCTCTGGTGCGTCGATCACTTCCTTGATGCGCGGGCGCATTGTACTTTTAAAGCCGGGACGGCCCAAGCGTTCGCCCAACGGCACCGGCTAATCAAAACTAGGCCTTGATTAATGGCTCATAATGACTGGGCAGACGGCATGATTGAAAATTTCGCTGGTAGCGCCACCAAAAATCAGTTGGCGCAGGCGGCTATGGGTAAAGGCCCCTTTGACAATAAGGTCTGCCCCGAACTCCTGCGCTTCAGAGACAATAACCTGGCCCACGGTCGTGCCGCTGCTATCGCGGGTTTTTGCCTGCGCCTTGAAACCACTGGCGCGCAGGTGGGCCGTGATGAGTTCAACATCGGGCCCGGATACCAACCCCCCCTCGACGGCCAGTACCTGCACAGCTTCGCAGGCGGCCAACAGCGGTCGTGCGGCGCCCAAGGCCCGTGCGGTCTCGGTACTACCATTCCAGGCAACGAGGATGCGCCGACCAATCGTTTCGGGAATCTCATCACTGACCAGCAACAGTGGCCGGCCGCTTTCAAACAGCAGCGCCTCGGCAGTGCTTTTCCAGTCCACATTGCTGCCGGACAGTTCTCTCGAAAGCACGCTAATGCCAAAAGCGCGGGCGTATTCCCCAATACCTTCGGGGCCCGTGCCCATCATTTCGGTCCACCCGGCCCGGGTTCCCTCGCCTTCCAGTAACCCCATCGGGATGCCCCGCGCGCCAATCAGTGATTCAAAGGTCTCGCGAGCGAGTGTTGCCTGCTGCTTACCTTCTTCCTCAAACTCGGCCAGATAATCGCCTGGCAGGGTAATGCCTTCGCCGGCAATAATCGGGAGTACCTGGCGGCAATACGCGCCTTCGATGTAGGCTCCCGAGCCCTCCGAAATCAGCCGTGCGGCATCAATAGCGGCAGCCGTGGGTTGAGTATTGTTAAATGGAACCAGTATCGTGCGTAATCCGGGCATTTTGTCGACCTCCATCAATACAGTAGCATGATTGATACGGCCATTCTAACAAGTCAATTACTCACCCGTCTGAGTTGAGATCTCCAGCAAGGCCTCACCAGCAAATTGGCGACGCCAGCCCTTCAGCAGCGGCAAATCACGCTCGCCAGACGCCAGGCGGCGAATATCGTCGCGACGGGCGACGCTGGCCGTTGGCAGATTCGCCTCGGTGCACAGGGCGCATAGATATGACCACATCTGGTTTCCCAATGCCTTGACCGCAGGGTCTGGGCGACCTGGCTTTTGCAAAGGGGTGTAATCAACGGCTTCACTCTGCGCGCGTTGAACGACCTCCAGTATTGCCTGGCCGCGGCGTTTGACCATACCCGGCTCGACTCCAGATAACTGCTCTAGCTGGGTTAGGCTTTGGGGGCGTGAACGGGCAATCTCGATGATTGCATCAAGAGCCAGTAACCATTCCCGGGGGAGATCGAGACGCCGTGCGGCCTCCTCGCGCCACAGCGCCAACGCATGCGCTACGCTTTGACCCGCCCGGTCGAACGAACTACAGGCCCGCAATATCCGGTTGACTGCGCTCGCGGAACCTGCCTCTATTACGTCACCGCAAGCCAGAAAGGTAAAGTCCTCTATGGCCCAAGCGGTACGTCCGCGCTGTTGCAAAAGGGTTGTTAGATGCTGATAAAGATCCCCGAGATAGTGAGCATCATCCAGCGCATAGCGGATTTCCTGGTCATTGAGCGGGCGCCGACACCAAGCGGTACGGGTATATGCCTTGGACAACTCGACGTCACAAATGTCCTTCACCAACTGGGCATAACCGACCTGTTCGCCATATCCAGACAATGCGGCCGCAATCTGAGTGTCGAACAAGGCCCCAGGCAATACGCCCAGGGTGTGCTGTAAAACCTCCATATCCTGACGGGCGGCATGGAATATCTTTACCGGTTCGGCAGATGCCAGTAACACACCGACCCCCGAAAGGGTAATGTCAGCGAGCGGGTCAATACATACCGTCCACTGTGGCGTTGCGATCTGGATCAGGCAAAGTCGCGGGAAAAAAGTCCGAATCCGTTCAAACTCGGTATCTACAGCAACCCACGGTACGCCCATTGCGTCCACCATCAGATCGTCGAGATCGGCCTGGTTCTCGATAAAGGCCTGGGGGGGATTAATGCTCAATCGGGGTCCTTCTGTTCTAACAGGGGCAACTAAAAAACGATCGACTCAGGCGCTGATGATATCATCGCGCCTCGCTGACAAGTTCGCAAACCCGATGCTGCAATACTTTCAATTATTCATCAATCTGTGTCTGTTCCGAGGAAAGACCCAGGATATACCCCGCTCAGAAGCGCTGCTGTTGGTGACCGCCACGGCGGCCATATTGAGCAGCGCCATTAATGCGATTCCGAACGCCGGAATCCTGCGCGGCACCGTAATGTCTGTGGGACAGGTGCTGCTGTTCGCAGGCCTGATCAGTCTAATGCTGCGTTTTCGTGGCAAAGGTGAGCGTTCTGTGCAGACGCTCACGGCCATGTTCGGTGCAACCACCTTGCTGCAACTGCTTGCACTGCCCTTTTTTGGCTGGCATGAGGGGTTGCTCCCGAGTGGATCAGACCCGTTGGTAATCCTGACCACCCCACTGCTGATTGCCGCGGCAATTGCCGTATGGTCCCTCACAGTGATGACCTCGATATTGCGCCAGGCGATGGAGAGCGGGATCGGTGCAGCACTTTTGATCATTATCGGCTGCCAGTCGTTGATCATGGTAGCAGTCACGACGTTCATGAGCAGTCCTGCTGGTTGAGTGCCCGGGTTCACATTCTTGGTATAGGTGGCACCTTTATGGGCGGGCTGGCGCTGATCGCCCGCGAAGCCGGCCATCAAGTGAGCGGATCCGATGTCAACATCTATCCGCCCATGAGCACCCTGCTCGCTGCCGAGGGTGTGTCGATACACAATGGCTATGGCGCGAGTCAATGGGACAAAGTGCCTGAACTTGCGGTTATAGGTAACGCGCTGTCACGCGGTAACCCGCTGGTGGAGCATGTGCTCAGTCAGCGTATCCCGTATACCTCGGGTCCACAATGGCTGATGGAGCATCTGCTGCCCGGGCGATCAATGCTTGCGGTAGCCGGCACTCATGGCAAAACCACAACCAGCGCTATGGCCGCGTTCATCCTTGACCATAACGGTCACACCCCAGGGTTTTTGATCGGCGGTGTGCCGGGCAATTTCCCGGTATCAGCTCGACTCGGCGCGGGCCCGTGGTTTGTGATTGAGGCAGATGAGTACGACACGGCTTTTTTCGACAAGCGATCAAAGTTTGTACACTACCATCCAGAGGTACTGGTATTGGGCAATCTCGAATTTGACCACGCCGATATCTTCGATTCGATCAGCGATATCGAAAAACAGTTCGAATATCTGCTGCGCACCGTACCTGCCCAGGGCACCATCGTAGTCAATGCTGATCATCCAGTTCTAGAGAATCTTCTGGAGCGCGGCTACTGGTCACAGGTTGTGCGTTACAGCATCTGTGGAGCCGAAACAGCCCAGTGGCAAGCGACGCCCCACCAGTCCGATTGCCGTCACTTCGACGTCTCCCGCCATGGTCAACATCTGGCAACGGTCGAGTGGAGCATCATCGGCAGACACAACATGGCCAACGCGCTGGCCGCCATTGCTGCCAGCGATGCCGCGGGGGTCGATCCCGTGCAGGCCTGCGCTGCCCTGGGAGAGTTCCGTTTACCCCAACGCCGGCTTGAGCGGATCAACCCAGGTGACGCCATCGCACTGTTCGATGATTTTGCCCACCACCCAACGGCGGTGCGCGAAACCCTGAAAGCGCTGCGCTCGAAGAACGCCCCGGGACAACTGATCGCCGTGCTGGAACTACGTTCCAACACTATGAAACAGGGAGTTCATTGTGACGCTCTGGGGAAAGCCCTGGCATTGGCCGACGTCGCCGTGGTCCGACGGCGGGCCGATCTTGACTGGGATCCGGCAGAACTTGCGCTTGATCCGGATCGGACTACACTTATGGTATGCGATACCCTCACCCAAATCGTTGATACCATCAGCGACAAAGCAAAACCCGGTGATCAGATCGTGATGATGAGCAACGGCAACTTCGACGGCCTGAAGGAAATGCTTCAGGCTCGACTGAGTTGATTGGCGATATGCATTTTCGAGGACTCCATTGATGACAAAAGTAATAAGTACCTTGGCACTGCTGCTGGCTTTCGCGCTACCAGTTACAGGACAGGAATACCAGCAGGGAATCAATTATTTCCCTCTGAAAATCCCTCAACCCGTTCATACCGGGGACAAAATTGAGGTGCTGGAACTCTTCTGGTACCGATGCCCACACTGTTTTGAATTGGAGCCTTTTCTGAACAAGTGGCTAAAAAGTAAACCTGACTTTATTGAATATGTCCGGCTACCTGGGGTCCTGAACCGCTCTTGGGCCTTTGATGCGCGGGTATTCTATACCTTCGTCGCTCTGGGACTGGTTGACTCACTTCACAAGGCCTATTTTGACGCCATACACAAGGACCGCAAGCGCATTGTTACTGTCGAACAACTGGCGGACTGGGTGGCCGATAAGGGCCAGGACCCGCAGCAGATTCTGGATACTTTTAATTCCTTCGGGGTTGATTCAATGGTTGCCCACGCGACCGATATGTCGGGCCGTTACGAAACCGACGGTGTGCCAACCATCATCGTCGATGGCAAGTATCGCACCAAGGTCTCGCTGGCGGGTGGGCACAACGAATTGATCGACCTGATGAACTACCTTGCCTTGCGAGCACAAAGCGAGCGTAGTAACTAGGGCTGCATCCGGCCAGCACGCCTACCGTGGCCCGCAACCACAGCGAATACCAAGTCTATTTTCACGTTGGACTGGGCAAAGCGGCTTCGACTTATCTGCAGCATCGGGTCTTCCCAATACTGCAGAACATCCGCTACATACCCCGGGACCGCTACCGTGGCTACCAGGGGCTTATTGAACGGACACAGGACACCCGTTATCTAGTATCTCGCGAGGCGGCTTACCGGCTGCAACAACGCGTCGATGAATTCGCTGCGTTCAAGCCCGACGCTCGGGTGATTCTGGTGCTGCGCCGACATGACCGGTGGATCGCCTCCCACTACCGACGATATCTGAAGAACGGGGGCAGTCTGGACTTTGAGCATTATCTTGATCTGGACAGCAACCAACCGCGCATCTGGGGGGCGCAACAGGTTCGCTTCATGGCCATGATCGAAGCCATAGAGCAACGTTTTAGCTCAAGACCGCTGGTGCTGTTCCACGAAGATCTACAGGCTGACCCATTTGCACTGATCGACCAGCTTTGCGCGTTTACCGGGGCACACTACCAGCGTGAACAGGTCAACCTTTCGATCGTTCACCGCTCCTGGAGTGACAAACAACTCAAACTGACAAGACTTGCCGGAAAGCGACTTTTTGACCCTGTCCCGCGCGCTGCAACTAACCCTACTCTTCACCGCGTACGCCGGCGCCTGCACTTGTGGGCCTGCTACGGAATTCTTGGAGTCGCCCAGATGGTACCCTCAAGATGGGTTAACCCTGACCCTTTAATTAACCCAGAAAGCCTATCGCGGGTGCGTGAGGTTTTTGCGAACGACTGGCTATCCTGTCACGACTACGCCCAGGCGTACAATCCACCAGTCTCTGGCATCAGGCCGGAAGCAGACCAGACTCTTTGATCCCGTCAAAAACGAACTGCACGGCAAGTGCGGTCAGCAATACGCCGAAAATCCGGCTAACCACATTCATTCCGGTAACACCGAGTAGACGGTGTACCTGGCCTGCTACCAACAACAGCAACAGGGTCAGCAACAACACTACACCCAAACTCGCCATCACCGCCAACCGCTGGTAAAGATCTCCACCCGTATTGGTCATTAGCAAAATAGCAGCACCGATCGCTCCCGGCCCTGCAATTAACGGCGTTGCCAGTGGAAACACGGCGATATCCTTGCGCGCACGGGCTTCACGATCTTCATCGGGGGTGGTTGACGCTACTCCCGAATGACGGGCAAAGACCATATCGAGCCCAACCAGAAACAACAGGATGCCGCCAGCGGTACGTAGTGCCGGTATGGATATCCCAAGCCGGTCCAGGAGGATCTGACCAAAAAGTGCAAATGCATACAGCAAGCATGACGCCAGAAACACGGCTCGCACTGCGGTGCGCCGCCGTTGGTCCGACGTCATCTCCCGTGACAACGCCGCGTAGACCACGGCAACATCCACAGGTCCAATAGTTGCAAAAAACGTGGTAAAGGCGATGATCAGCGCCTCAGTCATCAGTGCGCCCCCCATAGACAAAACACCGTCGTTCAACCAAAGCTCGCAATACCCTCCTTCTCCAGGTCTGCCATGGTACGCACAATCCCTTCACGCAAGATTCGGGTCAGGTCATCAATCTGCTCACGGGTAATGCATAGCGGTGGCGACATGACACACATATTAATCAACGGTCGCACCAGCAAACCAAGCGTCTGGCAATGGGCATCGATACGGCTACCTACCTCGTAGTCAAGCGCTAGCGGCTGTCGGCTTTCCTGACTGGCCACACACTCCAGGCATCCCATCAGGCCTTGCCCCCGAATATCGCCCACGATTGGCAGATCGGATAAGGTCTGCAACTGCTCTTGCAAATAAGGCCCCAACGCTCTGGCATTCTCCAGCAACCCTTCAGATTCGAATAGATCCATGTTGGCCAGCGCTACTGCACAGGAGACCGGATGGCCGGAATAGGTAAACCCATTAGAGAATACGGCTCCGCGTTCACTGTCGCCTCCCACCGCCTGGATCAGGCGGTCCGATATGATCACGGCTGACAGCGGGATGTATCCGGAAGTTAAGCCTTTGGCCGACACGATGATATCGGGCGTAATGTCGAACACAGGTTCCGAAGAGTACCAATGACCCAGTCGGCCAAATCCGGTGACCACCTCGTCAGAGATATAGATCACATCATGGCGCCGGCATACCCCAAGGCAGGCGGCATGATAGCCCTTAGGGGGTACGATCACTCCACCCGAGGCCAGGATCGGTTCCGCGATAAAGACACTCACTTTTTCCGCGCCCAGCTCCAGAATCTTAGCTTCCAGTTCATCGACCAGATGACGGCAGAAAGCCTCGGTATCCATCCCCTCGGGCCGTCGGTAGGGATTAGGTGACGAGATAAAGTGTACGGTATCAAGCTGGGTATCGAGCCAGTTTTTATCGCGAGACTTACCCGATACCGCGGCGGAAAGATAGGTGCTGCCATGGTAGGCATCGTAACGGGAAATAATGTGCTTTTTCTCCGGCCGACCCAGCACGTTGTTGTAGAACATAACAAAACGCAACGCCGAATCCACTGCAGTGGAACCACCCGTAGCAAAGAAAACATGATTGAGATCTCCAGGCGCTACCGCCGCCAGGCGCTCAGCCAAGCGTGCAGATGGCTCGGTCGGATGACTCCATGGGCTGGTATAAGACAACTGCCCCGCCTGATCTGCCATGGCTTTGACAATTTCACGCCGGCCATGCCCGGCATTAACACACCACATTCCACCAGGGCCATCGAGCAAGCGATTGCCCTGCGCGTCGGTAACATAACTTCCCTCACCGCCTCTGAGGACGGTACGGCTCGAATTCGGTCTATCAAATGATTCCCAGGGATGCACCACATGGGCATCCATTTTCCGAAGCGTGGCCAGATCCACGTCCCCTGACTGAGAAGGTTTCATCAAAGTTCTCCTTGTCGTTTGTTCAGCATGAGCTACCGGGTAGCCTTCAAGCGCGAGCAGCGCCGGAGCGCATCGCCTGATTGGCTGCCACCAGGGTTCCCGGCGCAGGTGGATGCACCAGCGACATCACCGGGATTTCTTTTTTAAGACGCTGGTGAAATCGCAGTACACCGGCTTCAATATCAGAAAGATTGTCGAGCGGAAAAACACTGGTGCGCGCGGCTTCCTGCAACCACTGCACGAGTGCGTTGTCCTCAAGATAAGTCATCTTATCAATACGGCTGCTGAGATATTGCGCAGCACGGACCGCGCGCGACACGCCGGGCAGTCCGTATTCGCGCCCGATTACACGGGTAGTGCCGGGACTGCAGGGCAACGACATATAGTAGCCAGCCTTTTCGGGATAAAAATAGATCACTGCGTTAGGGAAAACGCCAAGGTACAGCCATTGGCGACGTAATTCCAAAGGTAGCTCTGGAAAATCCGGCAACAAAGATTTGTAGCGGGCCACGCTCCACGAGCGCGCCGGGTGTTCATCAACGGTAGCGGTTGAAACCGCAATATCGCCGATACAATCATCGCGGTAGGAACGGCCGTAAAGATCCTGCAGTGCCGGATGCGCGGCGGGTACATGGTACCCCTCGTTGTCCACATCGTGAAAGAATTTCCAGTTGTAGTCCACCTCGGTCTGGTAGGGTTCCCCAAGCGGGGTCATATCGGCAAGGCGATAACACTGAACGCGAGCATTAATAGAGGTCAGTTGTTCCGCTACCGAACGTCCCCCAGGCTCGAATCGAATAAAGATCAGGCCGTTCCAGGCCTCAAGTTCGAGCGCCGCCAGGCCGTTAGCCGTCTTATCCAAACCGCTAAAGCCCTGCGGCCGGGGGATACTCTTGAGTTGTCCATCCAGGCGATAGGTCCAGCCATGAAAAGGACAGCGCAGTATGTGACCACAATTGCCCTGCGCCTGCGGTACTACCCGTGACCCCCTGTGACGGCAGACATTATGAAAAGCGCGCAACTGATTATCTTCGCCTCGCACCACCACCGCGCGCTCACCAGCGGCTTCTAAAGTCAGATAATCGCCTGGCTCAACAACGTCTGCCACATGGCCCACCAGTAACCACTGACCGCGAAAGAGCTGAGCCATCTCGACCTCAAACAGCTCGGCACTGGTGTAGGTCCAGCCTGCTAGCATGCCGTTGCTCGTTGCAACAGGTTGTCGGTGGACTTCACTGGAAATCAGGTCGGGCGCTGCATTGGGCCTCGGTTCACCCGGCAGCACGCTTGCCAGGTAGCTCAAGCAAGTCCGACGGGCTTCCTTAAGGTCAACGGAATCGGGTGCCATCATGCACTGCTCCCAGAAACTATCGATTAACGCATCGAATGCGTGAGCGAGGGCTATTGGATCTGAGGCGTTGGGCCCATTGCCCTGATACAACCCTACGAACAGGCCTTCAACCCGACTTCGAATCGCCAATTCTCGACCACGAACGGTTGCGTTGTAGTCATCACGAGCCTGGCTTTCTCCCATGAAGGCATACCAGACGGTTGCCCGGGCCGGCGTGCATAGTTTCGGATCCAGCATAGCATCCACCAACGAGCGCAAAGTATCAGCTGGATCTTTTGGATCGTTAAAAACCTGGTCTACCGCCCGCTCGAACTCTGCCGCCACTGACTGAAGGGTCTCCAACAGCAATTGCTCTTTAGTGTTGAAGTAGAAATTGACGATGCTCGTGGAAAGCCCGGCACGACCAGCGACCTTGGCCAATGTCAGGCGGGACAGGCCCTCACGCCAGATGACTTCGATGGTGGCTTCGATCAGTTGTGTCCGCCGCTCAATGCTGCCATTGGCTATGGCGGGTTTGAAGCCAGTATTCATACTTATACCCCTGCCCTGACATGCAGAATAACAATGTTTGTACAAGTATACAGATTGACTGTATTACCGTACAAACTGGTATCGGCCGACCGCTCCTTTGGAAGGTGTCAATCCTTCAGCAACAGGAAATTGCTCGACTCAAAGTGCAGCCAGGCCTGATCACCCGACCGATCAGAACCCTGGTAATCCTACTGGGAGACATCCAGGGCACTGCCATCTCCTTTTTTCGGGGCTGACCCGGTAATGGGTCGTGTCCCCAGAAAACTGCGCTGGCCCTGAATGTGTAAGATGGCCGATATCCATACCTTGGAACATGCTGGAACTTTTCCAACGGGGTATATCATTCGTACAAGGATGTGTCACATCGACGATAAAGCCCGCTTTCATCTTGGTAAAACCTTCCTCGGCGTCACCGAACCTTACAGAGTTTGGCGGGCCGCCATTTTTGCAATATAGGGCCCAAACGTCCCGTCATCGTCATAACCCCCC
>JBBWVW010000177.1:0-16066 GCA_050256425.1 Arenicellales bacterium
GACGATCTGAGGCCTGAACTCCCCAGACCTTCCAAGACTCATAGACACTGCCGAGGAGCGCTGCAACGGGCTACTGCCCGCCAGGCTCGGAACCACGGTGTCGACCCTTGTCCAACGGCGCTCAGTGAACATGGAGATTAACCCATGAACGCTGTGGTGCAAGCCCAAGCTAATCAGGACTTTGTGGTGGCCGATCTGTCATTGGCAGATTTTGGCCGAAAAGAAATTGCTATTGCTGAAACCGAGATGCCGGGTCTGATGGCTCTGCGCGACAAGTACGGCCCTAACCAGCCGCTGAAGGGGGCTCGGATTGCCGGCAGCCTGCACATGACTATCCAGACTGCTGTGCTTATCGAAACACTACGCGCGCTTGGCGCGGATGTGCGCTGGGCTTCATGCAATATATTTTCAACCCAGGATCATGCAGCGGCGGCGATAGCAGATGGCGGTACTCCGGTATTTGCTTTCAAAGGGGAAACACTGACGGAATACTGGGCTTACACCCATCGTATTTTCGAGTGGAGCGATGGCGGTACCCCCAACATGATTTTGGACGATGGTGGTGACGCCACACTGCTCATTAACTTAGGCGCCAAAGCTGAACAGAATCTATCGGTTATTGATGATCCCTCAAGCGAAGAAGAAGTCGCACTGTTCAGCGCTATCCGGGAACGTCTGAAAAAACAACCGAACTGGTACTCAAACATACTGGGTAATATTCAAGGCGTTACCGAGGAAACCACCACGGGTGTAAAGCGTCTTTACCAAATGGAAAACGACGGTGAGTTACTTTTTCCGGCCATGAACGTCAATGACTCGGCGACCAAGTCGAAGTTTGATAACTTGTACGGCTGTCGCGAATCCCTGGTCGACAGCATTAAGCGAGCCACCGATGTCATGGTGGCCGGTAAACTGGCGGTGGTACTGGGTTACGGCGACGTCGGCAAGGGCTCGGCACAATCACTACGCGGGCTGGGCGCCACGGTATGGATCACCGAAGTAGATCCGATCTGTGCGCTACAAGCTGCAATGGAAGGTTACCGGGTTGTGACCATGGACCAGGCCGCCAGCCAGGCAGACATTTTCGTCACGGCTACCGGCAACTACCAGGTCATCACACATGATCACATGGCACAGATGAAAAACCAGGCAATTGTCTGCAACATCGGCCACTTCGATAACGAAATCGACTGTGCCTCGCTTGAACAGTATGAGTGGGAAAACATCAAGCCACAGGTTGACCACATCATCTTTCCCGACGGCAAGCGGATCATTCTGCTCGCTCAGGGTCGGCTGGTGAACCTCGGATGCGCTACCGGACACCCAAGTTTCGTCATGTCCAATTCGTTCACCAACCAGACGCTGGCACAGATCGAACTGTTCCAGAAACAGGACCAGTATGAAAACAAAGTTTACATACTCCCTAAGCTTCTTGACGAAATGGTCGCAAGATTACACCTGGACAAAGTCGGGGTAAAACTGACTACGTTGACCGACGAGCAGGCGGCTTATATCGGAGTCTCTACCGAAGGCCCGTATAAGGCCGATCGCTACCGCTACTAACCACGTACCGGTAGCGGTACCGGTGAAACGAAAACGCCCCCGGGGTACGGGGGCGTTCTTTTTGGACCGTGGTCCGCGTTCGGTAACTAAGCTATGATATCGGGAACCAGCTTGTCTTCCAGGTGGCTGATACTGTCTTTTAAAAATAGTTTTCGTTTTTTCAGTCTTTGTACCTGAAGGTCATCTATGAGAGGGTCGTCTGCGATATTTTTCAACTCGTGGTCTAGGGCTCGATGTTCTGATCTTAAATCTTCTAATCTGCCGTTTAGGCTGCTGTGCTGTGTTTCGGTCATATAGGTCGGTCTCCCTCACTGATTGGCTGTTGGTGAGTGTTTGTATGCGCAATCCTGGACGTGGGCGCAACTGACCGGGGTTATCGTAACCGGGGCGGCTCGCGACCTGACCGCACGTCCTTGATCCTACTCCTTTTATGAAGGCATTTCATCCCAATTTAGCCCTGCATCTCGGTGCGCACGCTGGCCCTTGATCCATAGCAGGTTGTCCCGGAAAATTAGACACTTATTTAACGGTTCTAACTTAATTACCTCAAGCCAGGCGGCCTACACAGGCGCCCAACCTCAACATGAATCCGCTGCCTACCTGGGAAAAACTGCTACTCGGCGTTCTCGCGCTACTGGTAATCCTGTGGGTTTTCCCGGGCATCAAGGCCTTGATGACCCAGGCCCAAGACGCACCGCGAGATTGGCAGTCCCTGATATTCCCGCTGCTCGCGGTCATCGCTTTTGTTATCTTGCTGATCTTTCTCGTCTGATGCGTTGTGAGTCGCCTGGTGTGACGCAGAGGCTGGCAATCTCTTTAATGTTGCAGGTGTTCGCCGAATCAACGCGGGCAAGACCTGCCGGGAGATAATGTCCTAGTGGCTACAACCGAACACAACTCGGGGCGCACGTACCTGCGTGATTACCGCCCTCCCGACTATTACATTCCCCGGGTGGATCTGGTTTTTGATCTTGACGAGAACAAAACCCGTGTTCGCGCGGAATTGCAGATTACCCGCAACGGCGTCCACTCCCGACCATTAGTCCTGAATGGTGAACGACTGATTCTGTCCTCACTTACGCTCAATGGCCAACCACTTGGCCCGGAGCAGTGGCACACTGATGAAAAAACGCTGACGTTGAACAAGGTGCCCGAAAGCTTCACCCTAATCATCGAGACCATTATCAACCCAGCGGCCAATTCCGAACTCAGCGGCCTGTATTCGTCCCGAGACACGCTGTGCACCCAATGTGAGCCTGAGGGCTTCCGACGTATCACCTATTTTCTGGATCGCCCTGACGTGCTGTCGGTTTATCGAGTCACTGTGCGCGCAGCCAAGACATCCTACCCGGTGCTGCTTGCCAACGGTAATGAAATCGAGACGCACGAAGACGGCGCCATGCACCAAGCAGTCTGGGACGATCCCCATCCCAAACCGTGCTATCTCTTCGCCCTCGTCGCCGGCCAACTGCAATGCATACAGGATTCCTTTAGGACCTGCTCAGGTCGAGAAGTGACACTGCGGGTCTATGCCCGCCAACGCGATCTGCCCCAGTGCGACCACGCGATGGCCGCCTTGCGCGATGCCATGGACTGGGACGAAAAAGCCTATGGCCGTGAGTATGACCTCGACCAATACAACATCGTTGCCGTCGAAGACTTCAATATGGGGGCAATGGAAAACAAAGGGCTTAACGTTTTCAACACCAAATACGTACTGGCGCTGCCGGCGACAGCGACAGACCATGATTACCGCTCGGTGAGTGATGTCATCGGCCACGAATACTTCCACAACTGGTCGGGCAACCGGGTAACCCTGCGTGACTGGTTCCAGTTGAGTCTCAAGGAAGGATTTACGGTATTTCGTGAACAACAATTCAGCGCGACCCAGGGGTCTGCCGGCGTAAAACGCATCGAGGATGCCAACCTGGTCCGTACGCAGCAGTTCCGCGAGGATGCCGGGCCGATGGCCCACCCGGTCCGGCCGGAATCCTTTGTCGAGATCAACAACTTCTATACGTTAACGGTCTATATCAAGGGTGCCGAAGTGGTACGCATGCTCAACCGGCTCGTGGGCGACCAAACTTTCCAACAAGGTTGCAGTCTGTACTTCGATCGCCACGATGGCCAGGCCGTCACGACTGAGGAATTTATCCGATCTATCGAAGCGGTATCAAAGCGAGACCTGACTCAGTTCAGGTTATGGTATGAGCGCCCAGGAACGCCCCGGCTACTCAGCCGTGGCGCTTTTGATGCCGCGCAACACTGTTACCGCCTACAGATCAGCCAGGCATCGCATGAGACCACCGAAGCGAATGCCCCCTTGCAGATGCCTATCGTTACAGCGCTTTTCGATATCCACGGCAAACCGCTCAAAACCCTCTGTGGTGATGACGATGAAGCGCGTCACGAGCATACGCTCAACCTGACGGAAACCGAGCAGGTTTTTGTATTCCGCGAAGTCAGCGACCCGCCGGTGCCTTCCATCCTGCGGGGATTCTCTGCGCCCGTGATGCTGGAAACCGACCACAGCGATGCAGACCTGGCAATTCTTATGGGCCACGATAATGATCCCTTTAACCGCTGGGATGCCGGCCAGCGATTGGCCCGCAAACAGATCCTGAGTCTACTGAACCACTCTGATGAAACCACGTTGGACGAAAGTTTCATGGAAGCTTTTGGCCAGACCCTCAAAAACGAATTCGTGGATCGTGCGTTCCAGGCCTTTGCCCTGAGACTCCCTGAGGAAAATTATCTCAGCGAATTCACCGAAGTGATTAATCCTGAAGAGATACATGATGCCCGCCGATCGGTAGCCATCGCACTGGCGAGGCGATACCGGGATACTTTTCTGGCGCACTACCATGCCCTAAAAGCGCCCGGGCCATGTCGCCTGGACGTCGTCAGCGCTGGAATGCGTGCACTGCGCAATATCTGTCTTGCCTATCTCATGACCCTGGAAGAAGAAGACTTTGTGCGCCTGGCTCTTGAGCAATTAAAAACTGCCGACAATATGACTGATGCACTGGCGGCACTGGCACTGCTGGCGGACAGCCCACACCCAACCCGCAACGAAGCGCTGATGTACTTTTATGACCTGTGGCGTGAATACCCGTTGGTCATTGACAAGTGGCTGCGGGTACAGGCGGTATCGCGATTGCCGGGCACCGTTGACAAAATTAAACGCCTGAGCCAACACGAGTGCTACCAGGATGACAACCCCAACAAAGTCCACGCGCTGATTGGAGCGTTCTCCCACGCCAACCCGCTCCGATTCCATCAGAGTGACGGCAGTGGTTACCAACTGGTAGCCGAGCAATTATTGGCGACCGATTCGAAAAACCCACAGGTGGCAGCTCGTCTGGCGTCCGCATTCAACCTGTGGCGACGATTCGAACCGGGTCGACGCGATTTAATGCAAAAAGCCCTTGAGCGCATCCGCAGTCAAAAGGGCCTGTCACGCGACGTTGGCGAAATTATTGACCGGGCACTGGCCGATTGAAAGGTCCAAATTTACTGGCTATTGACCGCAGTCAGCGCCCAGTGAACCAGTGACGCCGATAATCCCAACATCAGCACGCCGATGCCGCCGTCGACAATCCGCCAGGTGCCGGGCCGGCTGAAGAGCGGTGCCAAACGCGCGGCACCAAAACCCAAGGTATAAAACCAGGCAGCCGATGCCAATACCGCGCCAAATGCAAACAGGGCCCGGTCACCACTTGCGTAACGTGCGGCGACGCTACCCAGGACCACCACCGTATCAAGATACACATGGGGGTTTAGAAAAGTCAGGGCCAGCGCACTCGCGATGACCTTGGCCAAACTGCCCAGCCTGGCTTCCCCCGCCGTGACAACCAACGCCTGAGGTTTTGCGGCCCGCCTGAAAGATTGAGCCGCGACAAATAGCAGATAAACGGCGCCAGCCCAAGCCGTGAACCGTAGGATTAGTACATCGGCCCGCAATATAGTGCCCAAACCTCCAGCGCCCAGAGTAATCAGCAGGGCATCGCCGGCAAGACACACGGTGCAAACTACAAATACATGTTGACGAACGAGGCCCTGGCGCAACACAAACGCGTTTTGGGCGCCGATGACGACTATCAACGCACTGCCCAGGGTCAGACCTTCCAGGATCGCCATCAGATTCACAGACATGCTCCTTACAATAATTCCGGACCGCGATGATATGATTGTTTCCCCATTCCGTTGCCGATTTGTGTACGCCGTGACTTCATCTCGAAAAAATTCTCTGCGCCAGTCCAAAGGTCAAGATGTAGACAGCTTCCTGCAGCAGGTTCGTGCCCGCGCACCTCTGGCGTCCCAGAGTGGCCGAGGCCGACTGATTTTCGCACTGGATGCCACCGCCAGCCGCGAACCTTTGTGGGATCGTGCCTGTCATATACAGGCGCAGATGTTCGAACAGACGGCAACGCTGGGTGGACTGGACATACAGCTTGCCTACTACCGCGGCTACGGTGAATTCAAAGCTGCCCCCTGGACATCTCGTGCCAGCGAGTTGCTGTCGGTGATGACCGCCATTCGCTGTGGGGCTGGGCAAACGCAAATCGCCCGGGTACTGCAACACACCATAAAGCAGGCGACCCATGGCCAAGTCAATGCGCTGGTATTCGTTGGCGATTGCGTGGAGGAGGACCCGGACAGTCTGGCGCGTCTCGCTGGCCAACTGAGCATTCTCGGGGTACCGGTATTTCTGTTTCAGGACGGCGGTGATCCGGGCGCCGCGAAAACCTTTGCCCGTATCGCCCAATTGACTCGTGGTGCGCATTGTCGCTTTGATGCCGCCAGTGCTGGTCAGTTACGCGACCTCTTGTGCGCCGTGGCTGTTTATGCCGCGGGTGGCCCTAAAGCCCTTCGGCAACTTGGCCGCAGCCACGGTGGCGAAGCCTTGCGCCTGACCCGGCAACTGCACGGCGGCGACTGATCTTGGCACGGGTATTCCTGGCGCTGGTCGCGCTGGTTGGCCTGATGTGGCTGGCATCCTGGCTGGGCAAAGCCACCCCGGCCCAGCGCAGTCGCGCCCTGAAACTGATCGTACTGTACGGCGTGGCCGGCGCCTTACTGCTTTTGGTGGTCACCGGGCGAATTCACTGGATGTTCGCAATCATCAGCGCAGCGCTCCCCTGGCTGCAGCGGCTGCTGGTCGCACGCCAGGCCTGGCACCTGTTCAAAACCAGCCGGGGCCCCAGCTCCGGCCAGGCGTCCCGGGTTGAAACCGAGGTGCTGCGAATGATGCTTGACCATGATAGCGGTGAACTAAACGGGGAAGTCATCAGTGGCCCGTTTGCGGGCCGCGCGCTGGGTGATCTATCCAAACTACAGCTCCTGGAACTGTTGCAAGAGTGTCGGACCCGCGATGCTCAGTCTGCGGCACTGCTGGAAGCCTACCTTGACCGCACCCAGGGTGATTCCTGGCGCAACGAGGATGAAGCCGCTGGTCACACAACGCCACCACAGGGGTCGATGTCAGAATCACAGGCAAGTGAGATTCTCGGTGTCACAACTGATGCCTCACGCAAGGAGGTCATCGAAGCACACCGACGGCTGATTCAACGCCTGCATACCGACCGCGGCGGCACGGATTATCTTGCTGCTCTGGTCAATGAGGCACGTGATATCCTGACAAAAAGCCAGTCATCTTCATGAGCGAACCTGTGCAGATTAAATTGCTGTCAAGCCGACGGCTGACTTTTGCCTGGCTGGTGCCCATGTGGCTTATGCTGCTTGTGGCAGGCCTTGTGGTCGCGCCTCAAAACCTGGGCACCAAGTCCTGGCAACGACAGGAGATCTGGGGCGTTGACCGGCCATTGGTGCGTCATACGCTCGCACGCGCGATCAGCGCCAACCGCTACCCACAAAAGATTACGATCCGCCACGGCAATAATAACTACCCCGCTACAATCCAATACACGCTCGATCCCCAACTACAAAACACGGTTACCCAAGTATTCAACCACTTCGACCCCGACTATGGTGTTTTCGTTGCACTGGACCCGGATAACGGTGAGATTCTGGCACTGGTTAATCATCGGCGTGATGGCAACAACAACGAAAACCTTGCACTGAAGGCCAGTTATCCTGCAGCCTCAGTATTCAAGATCATTACTGCAGCCGCAGCAATTGACATCGGAAAGGCTAACGCAAATACCGTGATTCCTTTCAATGGCAAAACCACGAGCCTTTACCGAAAAAACGTCCTGGAGCACAAGGATAACCAGTGGACCCGGCGGCTCCCCCTTTCCAGCGCCTTTGCCAAATCGGTCAACACTGTCTTCGCCCGACTCGGTGTGCGTTTCGTTGGTGGAAAAACGCTTTTTACCTATGCCGAGGCTTTCGGTTTCAACCAGGACCTGGGCGCTGACTTCACTCTCGAGGCCAGTGCCATAGACCTGGATCCCACTGACGATTGGTCAATAGCCGAAACTGCGGCCGGCTATACACGGACCACCACCTTGTCACCGGTACACGGTGCTGTGATAGCAGCCGCCGCTGTCAATGGTGGCCGCCGGGTTCAACCCACCCTCGTTCGAACCATTGTGGGTGAAGACGGCCTGATTCTCTATGAAGCGAAAACCACGACGGGAAAGAAGATAGTCAAGGCAGACACGGCCAAGGAGTTGCGAAGCCTGATGCAACAGACCGTGATTAATGGCTCAGCACACGCCTCATTCAAGAACTTCGCGCGCGGTACCATGGAGGCAGTTAACGTGGGCGGCAAAACCGGTAGCCTCACTGGAGAAACCCCACCAGGACGCTATGACTGGTTTGTCGGTTATGCTGAAAAAAACGGCCGCAAGCTGGCTTTCGCTGCCATGTGTATTAACCGAAAAGTCTGGTATGTAAAATCGGCCACTGTGGCGCGCAAGGCAGTAGAGCACTTTTTCCGGGAAACCGGCTAAAACGGGCAAAGAACACGCAGCATTACCCGGGAGAATCGATTGCAGCAATACCTTGAAGTCGTTCGCCGCGTTCTGGACACGGGCCAGCGCAAAGCCAATCGCACAGGCGTCGATACCCTATCAACATTCAATGTCAACTATCAGATTGACCTGCGCCAGGGCTTCCCCCTTCTGACCACCAAGGAGATCTCCTGGAAAAACATTGTCGTCGAAAACCTCTGGTTTCTTTCCGGCGATACCCGTATCGACCTGCTGCGCCACCATGGGTGTCGTTTCTGGGATCCGTGGGCTGATGAAGACGGCAAAGTGCCAAGCGCCTATGGTAATTTCTGGCGACATTTTCCGGTACACAACGATAACCAGACGAGCTTCAATGACCAGATCAGCTGGGTGGTTGGCGAGCTGCGCAACAATCCCGACAGTCGTCGCTTGGTAGTATCAGCCTGGGCCCCAGGGAACGCCCAATCCAGCGCCCTGCCGCCGTGCCACGCATTCTGGGTGCTCAATGTGCAGCGTGATGAAAGCGGTGCTCCGCTGCTGTGCCTGCATCTCACCCAACGCAGTTGCGATGTAGCGCTGGGACTGCCATACAACATCGCTGGATATGCCTTTTTGCTGGAACTGATTTCCCGCTTCAGTGGAATCCCCGCCGGCTTTTTGGGACACACACTGATCGATGCGCATATATACACTGCCAAAGCCGATGGCTCTATGGCCGAGTATGATCACGTGCCCGGACTGCGCGGACAGTTATTGCGCGAACCGGTTGCGCTGGGGCAGCTTGAGATCGATCCATCGGTGCAAAAACTGGAGGACATCGACGGGTTGCTGGAAGCAAACACTGATTCACTGCTCGACACCTTCCGCCTGAGCGGATACACGCCCCATCCCGCGATCGGCTTCAAAGTTGCCGTCTAACACGGGCATAACGGCAACGGGCGCGATACCCATACGAGCCGCCATCGTTGCCATGTCGGCCGAGCGGGTAATCGGCCAGGCAGGGAGTCTCCCCTGGCACTACCCTGAAGACCTGAAGCGCTTTAAGGGCCTGACGCTGGACACAACGATAATCATGGGTCGGCGTACCTGGGAGTCAATCGGCAGCAAGGCGCTGCCCGGACGCCAAAACAAGGTGATTACCCGGGCCACCTTGAACCACGTGCCCTGTTTTGCATCAGTGGAGGCAGCGCTCGATAGCTGCAGCGGTGACATCTGGTTTATCGGCGGCGCCCAGCTGTACACCGAGGCCCTGAAATACTGCAATTTTGTCGACGTAACCTGGGTGCCTGACCATGTTGAGGGCGAAAACCTGGTGTATTTTCCAGAACTGGACCGATCGCAATGGGGCGCCGGGCCACGCCTGGCGTTTGCGACTGACCCCCGTCTTGCCTGTCAGCGTTTCACTCGCTGCTGACGACTATGGATGTCTCGCGGATTTTTGATGCCCTGAACGATGCCCAGCGCGAGGCAGTAGGCGCGCCACCGGGGCCGGTGCTGGTGCTGGCCGGCGCGGGCAGCGGCAAAACCCGGGTACTGACCTATCGCATCGCCTATCTGGTGCAGGCCCTGGAGGCTTCGCCGTCTTCCGTGTTGGCGGTGACCTTCACCAACAAGGCGGCCAATGAGATGCGCCGGCGGATCGAGGATTTTCTGGGTTTTTCGGTACGTGGAATGTGGATTGGCACCTTCCACGGACTGTCCCACCGCCTGCTGCGGTCACACCATGAGGAAGCCGGACTCCCCAGGGGCTTTGAGATTCTTGATGCAGACGACCAATACCGCCTGGTCCGCCGGACTCTGCGTGAACTCAACCTGGACGAGGGACACTGGCAGCCCCGCCAAATCCAGTGGTTTATCAACAGCCATAAGGAAGAAGGCCGCCGTTCACAGAGCCTGCAGGGTGGGGGCGACAGTTACAACCAAACCCTGGTACAGGTGTATACCCATTACGAGGAGATCTGCCAGAAACTCGGGCTAGTCGATTTTGCTGAACTGCTGCTTCGGGTGCTGGAACTTCTGCAGGAGAATGAAGCGCTGCGGCAAACCTACCAGCAGCGCTTCCAGCACATCCTGGTTGATGAATTCCAAGATAGTAACGCCATCCAGTATCGCTGGCTCAAACTGCTGGCGCAGCAGCACCAGCAAATCACTGCAGTGGGAGATGACGATCAATCCATTTATGGCTGGCGTGGTGCCCGGGTTGAGAATATGCATCAATTGCAACAGGACTTTGCCAACACCCAGATTGTCCGCCTCGAACAAAACTACCGCTCGACTGGCAACATTCTCAAAGCCGCAAATGCCGTGATCGACCAGAACGCTGATCGGCTCGGCAAGAAACTGTGGACCGAAGGAGCAGACGGCGAACTGATTCAGTTGTATGGCGCGCTGGATGAAATCGATGAAGGGCGTTTCGTCATCGACCGGGTTCAATCCTGGCAGCGCCAGGGGCAACGGCGTGACAGTATCGCCATACTTTATCGGTCCAATGCCCAGTCCCGGGTCTTCGAGGAACTGCTGCTTGCCCAGGGAATACCTTACCGGGTCTACGGCGGGCTGCGTTTCTTTGAGCGGGCAGAAATCAAGGATGCGCTGGCCTACCTACGCCTGTTGGCCAATCGTGATTCTGACCCGGCTTTTGAGCGTGTCGTCAATGTACCGCCGCGTGGTATCGGTGCGCGTACCGTCGAAGCCGTACGCCAGCATGGCCGCACGCACGAATTATCACTGTGGAAGGCAGCCGTGGCACTTAGCCAGTCTGAAGAACTATCGGGGCGGGCAAGAACAGCGCTGGCTGGCTTTACCGGGCTGATTGAACAACTGGCGCAAGACACCCAGGACCTCGACCTGTCTGAGCAGATCGACCTTGCCATCGGCTGCAGCGGTCTGATCGACCACTACCGCAAGGAGCGTGGTGAAAAAGCAATCACCCGGGTAGAAAACCTCGAAGAACTGGTCAGTGCCGGGCGCAATTTCAGCAGTGAATCGGACAGTGAAAAAGGCAGTGACGCCCTGTCTGATTTTCTTGCACACGCTGCCTTGGAAGCCGGCGAAGGGCAGGCCGCTGAATGGGAAGACTGCGTACAACTGATGAGCCTGCACTCGGCAAAAGGTTTGGAATTCCCGTTGGTCTTCCTGTGCGGTATGGAAGAGGGCCTGTTTCCGCACCAGCGCTCGCTGGATGAGCCTGGAGGATTAGAAGAGGAACGACGCCTGTGCTACGTCGGCATGACCCGGGCGATGGAACAATTGGTACTCACCTGTGCTGAAGTGCGACGGCTACACGGGCGTGAACACGCCGCCAGTCCATCACGGTTTCTGTCAGAGATTCCGGTCGAGCTTGCTGAGGATGTTCGTGCAGGTGCGGGGCTACGCACCCGGACACCCAGGATAAATAACCAGATCGCGCCTAGGGCTGCTACCCAGACTCAAGCCGATGGCATTACCCTGGGTGGGCGAGTGCATCATGCCAAGTTCGGCGCCGGCACCGTAGTGACAGTTGAAGGCCAGGGCGAGCACGCCCGCGTCCAAGTACGCTTCGAACAAGGCGGTAGCAAGTGGCTAGTGCTGGCATACGCCAAGCTCGAGTCCTGTTGAACAAACTGATGCAACCGGACTCACTAACCGCGCTCAGTCATGCCACACATGGCCAGGCGCGTTAAGTTCGTGATTCTCATTACCCCACGGCTACCCATAAAGAGTGCGGGAATCAACAGCAACTGTCTCGTCTAAATACCAGACATAAGGCTTTGGGACTGCCTTGACCTCCGGGCTCTGGCATGAGATCTGGCGCAGGATCGGTAGGGATCGACTAATGATGGTCATCCCATATAAGCCAGCACGACGCCTGCATAAACAAAGCCTCCAAACCAGATGTTGTTGAGAAAAGCCTTGAGGCACTGGGTTCGATCCCGTTCTGCACAAAGGCGATTCTGGTAAAAAGCTGTAGCGCCAGCACCTGCCAGGCCAGCGTAGAACCAGCTGTTCAGTCCCAGATACTGACCAACCAACGCCAGAGTGACCAGTGCCAGCGCCTGCAACACGGCATTGATCGCCAGATCAAAACGCCCGAACAGAATCGCACTCGACCTGATGCCGACTTTGAGGTCATCGGGGCGATCGGCCATGGCGTACATGGTGTCATAGGCCACCGTCCACAGCAGGTTAGCCAACACCAGCGACCAGGCGAGCGCTCCCACCGTTTTATCCTGGGCTGCAAAAGCCATGGGAATGCCCCAGGAAAATGCCAGCCCCAGGTAAACCTGCGGCAGGTAGGTAAAACGTTTTGCCAGAGGATAGGTCACCGCAATAGCGCCCCCAGCAAACGCCAGCACGAGCGTCTCCCGGTTAAGAGTCAGTACCAGGGCCAGCGACAGCGCCATCAGAACAGCGAACAGCACGAGCGCCTCAAATGGGCTTACCACACCAGTCGCGAGTGGACGATTGCGGGTCCGGGCAACGTGGGGGTCGAGTTCCCGGTCCAGATAATCGTTGATGACACACCCCGCTGCCCGCATGGTCACCACACCCAGTACGAACACCAACACGATTTGCGGGTGCGGGCGCCCATCCCCTGCGATCCACAGCGCCCACAGTGTCGGCCAGAGCAGCAGTAACCAGCCGACCGGACGGTCGAGGCGTGCCAATCGCCAGTAATGAATCCAGCGCTTAGGCATCGGAGAACTCCAGACCGCAACCTAACCAACGTGCAATCAGCCCCGGGGCCTGACCCGGGTTGTCCCGTAGCAACCGGGTCGCTGTAGCCTGTACTGCCGGCAATAATGCCCTGTCTCGCGCCAGGTCCGCGACACGGAACTGCGGCACGCCGCTCTGGCGGGTACCCAGCAGTTCACCCGGACCGCGCAACTCAAGATCTTTCTGGGCAATCGCAAAACCGTCGGTGGTCTGACGCAGAGCCGCCAAACGTTCGCGCGCCAGCGACCCCAGCGGTGGTTGGTACATCAGCACGCACGTCGACTGGCGATCTCCCCGGCCCACCCGACCGCGCAGCTGATGCAGTTGTGACAGGCCCAGACGCTCCGCGTTCTCAATGACCATCACAGAAGCCTCGGGCACGTCGACACCTACTTCAATGATGGTCGTCGCCACCAGCACATCTGTGCGACCGCAACGAAAATCATTCATCGCGGCTTCCTTTTCAGCGGCCGGCGTACGGCCATGCAACAGGGCAATCACCAAGCCCGGCAATTCGGCTCGCAACGTTTCGGCACGACTGGTCGCCGCCTGTACCGCCAGTACCTCAGAATCCTCTACCAGCGGACAGACCCAGTATGCCCGGTGGCCGCGGGCGCAGGCTTCCCGGATGCGGGCCTGCACCTCCAATCTTCGACTGTTCGGTAACGCCACCGTTTCCACTGGCTGTCGGCCTGGCGGCATTTCATCGATCACTGAAATATCCATATCGGCATGCATCACCATGGTCAGTGATCGTGGAATTGGCGTCGCGCTCATGATGAGCTGGTGCGGCGCGTGATCATCTATGCGTCCTTTGTCTCGCAAAGCGAGCCGCTGGGCAACGCCAAAGCGGTGCTGTTCATCGACGACGACCAGTCCGAGCTGGTCGTACGACACGTCATCTTGAAACAAGGCATGAGTGCCAATCGCAACCCGGGCCTGGCCGTTAGCCAGCCGGGTGCAAGCTTCCCGACGATCACGCTGACTTAAGCGCCCACTCAGCCACACCGGCTCAAGGGCAAGCCGGGACAGCCAGGACCCAAAAACTGCCAGATGCTGTTCGGCAAGTAGTTCAGTAGGCGCCATCACGACGGCCTGTAGACCCGCCTCAACGGCTGCGAGAACGGCAGCGGCTGCCACTATGGTCTTGCCGGAACCCACATCACCCTGTATCAACCGCAATGCCGGGTGCGCCTTAGCTATATCTGCCAGTATTTCGTCGATCACCCGCTGCTGAGCGCCGGTGAGATCAAAATCCAGTTGCCCACGCAGGGTCGGCCAGAGCCTGACTGAAGGCGGAATCGGTGTTGCCGACAGCGTATCGCGTTGGGCCCGGCGCCCGCGCAGTGCCAGATGGTGAGCAAGCAACTCCTCAAAAGCCAGTCGACGCTGAGCCGGGTGCATACCCGTTCGCAAAGCAACCAGATCTGAACCAGGCGGTGGGCGGTGCAACAGCGCCAGGGCCTCTCCAAGTGATAGATGTGCCGAAACAGCTTCGGGAAACTCGGTCACAAGCTCGGGAATATCGTGACCACATCTGGCCAGTGCTTGCCCGGCGAGATCGCGCCATTTGCGCTGACTGACACCTTCGGTACCAGGGTATACCGGGGTCAGTGTCGCCTCTGTCATGCTGTGATCCAAAGAATCCAGCAAGCGATATTCGGGATGCACCATTTCCAAACCTGATGGACCGGCACGAACTTCACCATAACACTGGATGAATCCCCCGCGGCGCAGGCCACGCTGCTGCGCTCCACTGAAATGAAACTGGCGCATAGTCAGACGGCCCGTATCATCTGAAATCACGGTCACCAAACTGCGACGGCGCCCAAAGCGCGCACCGCTGATTTCTATATGTCCGTGAATCAACGCCTCACTGCCGGGACGCAGGCTACCGATGGGGGCCAGGATTGTGCGATCCTGATAACGCAGCGGAAGATGAAAAAGCAGATCGACAACCGTGTTGATACCCAGCCGACTGAGCTTCGCCCCCAGTCGCGGTCCAACCCCTTTTAAAGCAGTAATCGCTACAGATTCAGTGTCGCCCATAAGAAACCCGGCTTCAACAGACCCTGAAACACTGTTTAACACTTCTCTTGTCGCACAAGCCCCAGCACTCTTTGCTCGGCAAACGCATCGACCAACTAATCGGGAAGATGGAGTACCGCCTCAACCTCGACCGGAACCCCTTTGGGTAAGCCTGCGACGGCTACCGTTGCCCGTGCCGGGTAGGGCGGCTCGAAATACTCAGTCATTACCTTATTCACTTGAGGAAACTGTTCCAGATCGACCAGGTAGATGGTCAGTTTGACGATATCGGCAAGGCTGCCGCCGGACGCGCGCGCCACGGCAGCAAGACTGTCGAAAACCCGCCGGGTCTGCACTTGGATATCACCCTCCACAATTTCCATCGTCGAGGGGTTGAGTGGAATCTGTCCCGACAGATAGACCACCTGGCCGACACGGACCGCCTGTGAGTACGGGCCAATGGCGTCCGGCGCGCCGTCGGTACTGATGGGTTGTCTAGTAGTCATAAGGACTTCCTGTGATGAGTTGTAGCCAAAACACGATTAGCCCACGGACGCCAATTGGAACAGATTACCGACTCGGCCGCATATACCTACTCTACACTCGTATCAGCCAGAGGTTCGCGCCGCTCATATTTACACCGCACAGCGTCACCCCGATCAGGTGTGCATACACCAGGTAGTCGCCGAGTTGAATCACCTGGGTTTTTCTGTTCCAACGATCACGCCGACTACTGATGAAGGGTTGAATAGGGTTGTCGGGACTATACCCAAGGAGATTGGGGGGCGGTAGAGGTGCGGCGGCTGGCTTCAAAGGGGGCCTTGCCTAGTGGCAAGGGAGTATTGACAATGGTTAAATTTCTC
>JBBWVW010000178.1:0-36692 GCA_050256425.1 Arenicellales bacterium
GGGGATCAGAAACTTTCCCCACTCGGTAGCCCAATCCAGTGCCTGCGCCGGATCTTCCCACGGGGGAGCCGCTGTCGGTTGAGCGGCTTCGCTCGAAGCCAATGCGTCCGCTGGGCGGTCGCCCGCAGGTAATGAGTCGCCGGCGAGTGCCGGCGCGGTGTCCGTGCTGGCCGTTTGAGGGGGCACCTGACTCTGAACCCCTCCGGCAGGGCTTGGATCGGGCTGGTCAGTAGTCATCCCAGCTTCTTTGGGTTCGATATCAGTCGGGCTACCGCCAGACGATGATGTTTGGGCTATACCCGACCCTTGGGTCTGCTGGCTCAGCATTACCTCGAGTTGCCGCTGTGCTAAGGCTAACTGTGTTTCTTGCAACTCGATCAGTTGCATGGTCTTTTCCAACTGCATTTGAAGCAACTCGACCTGCTGGCTCAACTGGCTGTTTTCAAGTTCCTTGGAGCCGAGCACTTCCTCAACGTTTGTCAGCCTCTCGGTCAGTTCGATCAGCTGATTGTCTCGCGCGCTGGTCATTTCGATAGTCGCATCAGGATTTGTTACGGATGGGCCGGAGTCAGCGTGATCAGAAGCTTTGGTAATCATCGGCCCAGACTGAACGATACGCAGGACGTAGTCTGTGCTACCCTGGCCATCGACGCCTGAGGATAACAAGGCTTCAGAACCCTCCATAACGGTTACCGCCACCCAGTTTCTCTGGGCACTCTGAGTTGGCTCTGCCTGAACCTGCCCTTCCAGCCAATCCATAAGGTGGCCCTCGTAAATCGAGGTGGCGGTGGCAGCATCGTTCTTGGACATCAGTCTTTGGGATGGCATATGCAGCAAGGAATCCTCGCGCAAGCGGTTCATATTGCCATCAATAAAGGCATCCGGATTGTCGGCAACTAACGCGGCCATTTTCTGGTGCAAGGTGGTCGAGGGTTCCGCTTTAAGACCCCGCGCAATTTGAATCAGTGTCTGCCCGGGACGCACCGGCACATACCGTTCTCCGGGGTACAAGGTGTCGGCACCCATTAACTCGGACGCCTCGTGCTCTAGCAGTACTGGGGAATAGGCATAGTTTGGGGGATCCAGAATCGCGGTGTAGTCCCGCAGTAATCGGCCAGAGGCTGTATCAACCTGAAGTAAAAACCGAAGGAAAGGCGCCTTGACCGGCTGTGATGATCTAATGAGGATGCGTGGTCGATCCGACCCGGAGTCAAATGAAAATTCAAAATCCTCAAGTGTGGGATTCAGAATTAATCCAGACGCCGCATGCGTTTGGGGAGAGGCCAGACCAACCGAAAGAACTTCAGGGGAATTGTCATCGGGCATTCCCTCCAGAGTGACCTCTCCCTTAAACGGCTCGTACAGATATGAGTTTACCGTGAGTGTTGACAGTTCAACAGCCTGCGAGGCAGCAGACGCGACGAACAGAAGTGCCGCACCAAGGGGCCAGGCATATCGACGAATGAGATCGCGCCTTTTTACCTCAATCCACAATTCTGAGTCGGAAATGCCACGCATAGCGCCGATTATAGGCAGGGTTTAACCTGCCACCCATCAGTATTTGTCGCTTAGGTATTCGAAATGAGTTAGGCCGGATCTGCCTGTGCCAGCAAATGCTCAGCGATCTGAATACTGTTCAGCGCCGCTCCTTTGCGGATATTGTCTGACACCACCCACAGACAAAGGCCTTTGTCACAAGATATGTCCTCCCGAATCCGACCAACAAACACCGGATCTGCATCGGCTGCCTCAGTGACAGCGGTCGGATACCCCCCGTCCACTCGTTCATCGACAACCGTCACTCCTGGGGCAGCGCGTAAGAGTTTACGGGCTTGCTGGGCGCTTATTTTTTCCCGGGTCTCTACATGAACCGCTTCTGAATGGCCGTAAAAGACCGGAACGCGCACCGTGGTTGGGTTTACACCGATGGACTGGTCTTCAAGGATCTTACGTGTCTCCCAGACCATTTTCATCTCTTCCCGGGTGTAGCCGTTTTCTTCAAAACTGTCGATGTGAGGGATCGCATTGAATGCAATCTGCTTGGGCATAACCTTGGCCTCCACCGGCCTACCATTGAGCAGAGCCGCGGTCTGCCCGGCAAGCTCTTCCATAGCTTTATTTCCTGCCCCCGACACAGCCTGATAGGTGCAAACGTTAATCCGTGTAATCCCGACCGCATCGTAAATCGGCTTGAGCGCTACTACCATCTGTATGGTTGAGCAGTTCGGGTTGGCGATAATGCCAGAGTGCGAGGCCAACGCATTGGGATTGACCTCCGGCACGACCAGCGGAATTGCCGGGTCATTACGAAAATGCGAGGTATTATCGATCACCACACATCCAGCCGCGACAGCGCGGGCCGCGTGTTCGGCAGATACGCTGGCACCCGCTGAAAAAAAAGCTATCTCGACATTTGAGAAATCGAATGACTCCAGCAACTTAACCAACACTGCCTTTTTGCGAAACATCACGGTTTTCCCAGCAGAACGCTCACTCGCCAAAAGGTAAAGGGTTCCCACTGGGAACTCTCGCTGCTCAAGTATGGCGATCATGGCCTGGCCAACCGCGCCGGTCGAACCGACAATCGCAACGTTGGGTTTTTGCGAAAACATATCTGGGGTTATGTCAGCGCAAAATAACGGTAAAACGGCTGGCGAGGTTAATCTAGATCACGAAACAACCACGGAACCTGTCGGGCCCGTCGCTGCTCGTAATTGTCGATATCACCCGCATGCTGCAGCGTCAGGGCGATGTCGTCGAGCCCTTCGAGCAGGCTGTTCTTTTTGAATTCATCAATTTCAAAACGATAGACGCGGCCATCCCCAGTTGTCAGGGACTGACGCGCAAGGTCAACTTCCATCTCAACAGGCCCCTCGTCTTGATCGCTCGCGAACAGGCAATCAATATCAGCGCCTGGCAGAGCTACCGGAAGTACTCCATTTTTGAAACAATTATCAAAGAATATATCGGCAAAACTAGTCGCGAGTACCGTGCGGATGCCAAAGTCACGAAGCGCCCAAACTGCGTGCTCCCGAGACGATCCGCACCCGAAATTCTCCCGGGCCATAAGGATCCGTCCATCGTGGTAACTGTCGTGGTTCAGTACAAAATCGTCATTCAATGGCCGCACAGTACAGTCCTGCCCCGGTTCGCCTTGATCCAGATAGCGCCAAGCATCGAAGAGGTTGTCACCAAAACCGAATTTCTCAACAGATTTAAGGAATTGCTTCGGAATGATCGCATCAGTATCGATGTTACTGCGGTCTATGGGGATAATCGTGCTTGAATACTTAACAAATTTTTCCATTACCGATCTCTCCTCAGAGTTTCGCAGGGTCGGCAAAGTGCCCCGCAATGGCGGCCGCGGCCGCCATTGCGGGCGATACGAGATGGGTGCGGCCGCGGTACCCTTGGCGACCTTCAAAATTCCGGTTGGAAGTGGCAGCGCAGCGTTCCCCGGGCTCCAGGCAATCCTCGTTCATGGCCAGGCACATCGAGCAACCGGGTTCGCGCCACTCGAATCCAGCCTCGGTAAATACCTGATCCAGGCCTTCCGCTTCAGCCTGTTTTTTCACCAGCCCTGAACCCGGTACCACGAGCACCTGCTTAACGGTGTCGGCCACGACTCGCCCCTTGGCCACTGCAGCGGCTGCCCGTAGGTCTTCAATTCTTCCATTGGTGCAGGCCCCTATAAATACCTTGTCCAGAACTACTGAGCTGATTGGGGTTCCAGGGATGAGGTCCATGTACGCCAACGCCCGGGACCAATCCTGGGAGCGGACCTTGTCCGGGGCATTGGCTGGGTCAGGAACCACGTCATCGATGCTGATCACCATTTCCGGGGAGGTACCCCAGGTCACCTGTGGTCGCAACTGCGACACGTCGAGGTTGTACTCGAGGTCAAAAACCGCTCCCGGGTCGGAGTGCAACTCCAGCCAGGCCTGGCTCGCCTGGTCGAAATCTGAACCTTGGGGTGAGTAGGAACGGCCGCGCATATATTCAATGGTCACACTATCGACGCCAATCAGACCCACTCGGGCACCGGCTTCGATCGCCATATTGCACAAGGTCATTCGACCTTCCATAGAGGCATCCCGTACCGCGCTACCTGCAAATTCAAGCGCGTAACCCGTGCCTCCCGACGTGCCAATCATGCCGATCACCGCCAGGATCATATCTTTGGAAACCACGCCATCGGGTAATCTGCCGTCGATATTGACCCGCAGGTTCTTCATCTTTCTGGCTACAAGGCATTGTGTTGCCAGGACATGCTCAACCTCGGAGGTACCGATACCATATGCCAAGGCTCCCAGCGCGCCATGGGTTGCGGTATGTGAATCGCCACAAACGATGGCCATGCCCGGCTGAGTGATCCCCTGCTCCGGGCCCACCACATGAACGATACCCTGGCGTGGGTCCGACATGGAAAATTCGGTGATACCGAACTCTGCGCAGTTCTTATCCAGGGTCTCAACCTGAATTCGGGAAACCGGATCTGCTATGCCGGCACTGCGATTCTTAGTGGGTACATTGTGATCTGCGACGGCGAGATTGGCATCGCGTCGACGGGGTCGTCGCCCATTTTCGCGCAGCCCGGCGAAAGCCTGAGGTGATGTCACCTCGTGCAGCAGCTGCCGATCAATATAGATTAGTGCTGTACCGTCGTCTGACTGACGAACCAGATGCGCATCCCACAGTTTGTCGTAAAGAGTTTTTTCAGTCATTAGCTTATCCCATGAGGGCGCGGGATTTTATCACAGGCTCACGAGTGCCCTCCTTTTTAGTTCTGTTGCATTGGCGGACTCAGTTTGGGCTCACGACTGTGCCTGCCAGTTTGACAATGCTATGCTTGGCTGACCGGGGTTTCCTTAATACGTCGAGTCCACCTTAGTGACAAGTTTACGAACATTTTTCAATGAACTGGAGGCGCGCCTAGGGCGCGTCATGCTACCAGTCGAACCGGATGCGCCGACACCTGAGCGCCTGATTTCCTCGCATGCGGCCTACCTTGATCTGACTCGAAGTGCAGCAGTAGCCATCTACAACGAGAACAACTGTCGCTCACTTGAGGACTCTGTCTATCACTATCCCACGCTTGATGCCCTGGGTCGCTTAAAACAGCAACGTCAGGAATCCGGCGAGCTGGACGTAACCGCCGCCGATCTACTGGAAAGTCTGGGACACGCGGCCAATACCCTGCTGATAAAGCAACATGATGATTCCATGGCATTAGCCCCTGTCAGCGACCAACCAGCAGCCCTTGCCGGGCAATCGGGGGCGCGCCGCCAAGGACGCTAATCACCAGGGGGAATCAATGGGCCAGGGGTTGGGCCAACCCCAAGGCTGCGCTGGCGGAGCAAGTGATCGATCAGCACCAGGGCCAGCATTGCTTCGGCGATAGGCACCGCGCGGATCCCTACACATGGATCGTGCCGGCCGGTGGTCACTACTTCTTCGGGCTCACCTGCTAAGTTCACGGTCCGGCCGGGAATCTGAATGCTGGAGGTGGGCTTGAGTGCGACGGACACTTTGATTTGTTGCCCGCTGGATATGCCGCCAAGCACGCCCCCCGCGTTATTACCCAAAAATCCGGAAGGCGTCATCTCATCTCGATGCTGACTACCCCGCTGAGTAATGCATTCGAATCCTGCACCAATCTCTACACCCTTTACTGCGTTGATTGATACCATTGCCCGTGCAATGTCCGCATCCAGTCGATCAAACACCGGTTCACCCAAACCGGGGGGGACATTATCCGCAATGACATCGACCCGTGCGCCGATAGAATCGCCAGCTTTGCGCAGTGAATCAATCAGCGCCTTAATGGCTCCCACCTGGGCGGGATCGGGGAAAAAGAACGGGTTGCTATCTACCGCATCCCACTGATACTCATCAGCACAGATAGTCCCTATCTGGCTCAGGCAGCCTCGGATCCTGATCCCGGCATTTTCCAGGAGATATTTTCGCGCAATAGCACCGGCTGCCACCCGCGCCGCAGTTTCACGGGCCGAGGCTCGGCCACTGCCACGGTAATCACGCAGGCCGTATTTTTTCAGGTAGGTATAGTCGGCATGGCCGGGGCGAAACTGCGCCTTAATCCGCTCGTAATCCCGAGAACGGTGATCTTCGTTTCGTATCAATAGCGCGATAGGGGCGCCTGTCGTCTTTCCCTCGAACACACCCGAAAGAATTTCCACGGTATCGCTTTCCCGGCGCTGAGTCGTATAGCGCGATTGCCCCGGTCGACGACGATCGAGATCCGGTTGAATATCTGATTCCGTGAGCGCCAATTGCGGCGGACAACCATCCACAATACAACCCAGAGCTGGACCGTGACTCTCGCCGAAACTCGTCACACAATAAAGTCTGCCAAAGGAGTTACCAGCCATCGTTTAACTCTTTACCCAAAGCGTGAAGTTCAGGCACGCGGCAGGGTGACCCCGCTTTGCCCCTGATACTTTCCCTTTCGATCTTTGTATGACACTTCACAACTTTCATCTGCCTCAAAGAAGATGACTTGAGCGACACCCTCATTTGCGTAAACACGCGCCGGCAACGGCGTTGTGTTAGAGAATTCGAGCGTCACATACCCTTCCCATTCCGGCTCAAAGGGTGTTACGTTGACAATGATACCGCAGCGGGCATAAGTGGACTTGCCCAAGCATATTGTGAGCACGTTTCGCGGAATGCGAAAATACTCCACGGTTCTTGCCAAAGCGAACGAATTTGGGGGAATAATGCAGCAGTCCCCTACAAAATCTACAAAACTGCTTTCATCAAACGCCTTCGGGTCGACAATTGCTGAATTGATATTGGTGAAGATTTTGAATTCGTTCGAGCATCGAATGTCATAACCGTAACTCGATGTCCCATAAGAAACCACCCGTTGGCCGTCGACAGATGAAACCTGGCCGCTCTCATAAGGCTCAATCATTCCCTGAGCCGCCATCCGTTGGATCCAGCGATCTGGCTTGATCGACACTCGGCCTCCGTTTTAAGTATTTTGAATTACGATCGAAGGGAATACGTCGCTGTAACTCCGCCTCCGGGCCGCAAGCTGTCCAGCCACATGCCTAGCGATACTCTGGTAGTTCAACGTGATTGCCCCGTCCGGGTCCGCAACAACGGTCGGCCGGCCACTGTCCGCGTCCTCCCGAATACGGATATCAAGCGGGATTCTGCCCAAGGTCTCAACTCCATATTCCTGGGCCATCTGCACCCCCCCACCTTCGCCAAAAATGGCTTCTTCATGGCCGCACTCACTGCACACATGGGTGCTCATATTTTCAATCACCCCTAGTACCGGAATTTCCACTTTTTCAAACATTTTGAGGGCTTTTCGCGCATCGAGCAAAGCAATATCTTGGGGCGTCGTCACAATCGCCGCGCCCGAAACAGGCACCTTCTGGGCCAGGGTCAACTGGGTATCGCCTGTCCCTGGCGGCAAGTCAATGATCAGGTAATCTAGATCTTTCCAGCGAGTATCGTTGAGTAACTGCTCCAGTGCCTGGGTGACCATCGGGCCACGCCAGATCATCGGCGTATCCTCTTCAATAAGGAACCCGATCGACATGACTTGCAAATGGTAACTACTCATCGGTTCCAGGCTCTTACCGTCCGCAGATTTTGGCCGCCCGCTGATTCCCAACATACGGGGCTGACTGGGGCCATAGATATCCGCATCCAATATTCCGACATTGGCCCCTTCCGCAGACAGTGCTAATGCCAGGTTCGACGAGACGGTAGACTTTCCGACACCCCCTTTACCGGATGCCACGGCAATGATATTGCGTACACCCTGAATAGGAGTCACACCTTTTTGGACTTCGTGAGCGACGATCTTGGTTTCAATATTGATATTAATCTCGCACGGTCCATCGACGGCCTGCGTGATCATCTTACGGGCGACGGCATCGAGTTCTGCATGCCATCCGCGTGCCGGGTATCCCAGGGTCAGTTTGGCTTCCACCAAACTGCCGTCAACGGTTACCTCGCTGACACTCTTTCCCTCCCCTAAACTGGTGCCGGTATGAGGATCACTAATGGCCTCCAGCAAATCCAATATGCTTTGTCTTGATATTTCAGTCATGTTGATCGGTCCAACGGTATGAAGAAAGCGCCGCTACTGCTCATGCTCGCGGCTTTAAAAAGGCGATGATGCTACCACAGGCCGGTCTCGACAATGGCCCCCTTGGGATATAATTCGATAGCGCCCCCTCTAGGGGCTCTTGTAACCCCCAAACCCGTTACCGATTCCAAGACATTGCCTTAACCCGATTACGGGATTTTCCGACAGATGACGCCCCAACCTCGAACTATTCTCGTAACCAGCGCCTTGCCCTACGCTAACGGCCCTATTCACCTGGGGCATCTGGTGGAGTATATCCAAACTGATATCTGGGCTCGTTTTCAACGCCTATGCGGGCATCAGGCCTACTACGTCTGCGCCGAGGACACCCACGGTACTCCAATCATGCTAAAGGCTCGAAGCGAGGGCATAGAGCCAGAGGAGTTGATTGAGAAAATCGGCGAGGAACATCGGCAGGATTTCGCGGACTTCAGTATCGCCTTTGACAACTACTACACCACCCACTCGGACGAGAACCGTTACTTCGCTGAACATATCTTTAGTCGGCTACAGAGCAACGGCCACATCGTCCAACGCACCATTACCCAGGCTTACGACCCGGTGGAGGAAATGTTTCTTCCCGACCGGTTCATAAGAGGCACCTGTCCGCGCTGCAGTGCTGAAGACCAGAACGGCGATAATTGTGAGGTGTGCGGGGCCACTTACACGCCGATCGAACTAAAAGATTCAGTTTCTGTTATTTCCGGCGCTGTGCCAGTAACCAAGGATTCTGAGCATTACTTCGTTAAGCTTGCCGATTTTGACTCAATGCTTCGCGGTTGGACGGGCTCCGGTCGGCTGCAGACCGAAGTCAAAAACAAGTTAAGTGAATGGTTTGAGGCCGGCCTGCAGGATTGGGATATCTCCCGCGATGCACCCTATTTCGGTTTTGAGATCCCCGGGGCGAGCGGAAAATACTTTTATGTATGGCTCGACGCGCCGATAGGCTATATGGCCAGTTTTCGCAATCTGTGTGATCGCTCGGATCTTGACTTCGATGCCTTCTGGAATCCGGACGCAACAACTGAGTTGTACCATTTTGTTGGCAAAGATATTCTTTACTTCCACACCTTGTTCTGGCCCGCGATGCTCCACGGCAGTGGCTTTCGCACCCCCACGGCGGTATTTACCCATGGTTTCTTAACAATAAACGGTCAGAAGATGTCCAAGTCACGGGGCACCTTCATCACCGCCCGAGCCTATCTCGACCACTTGGACCCCGATTATCTGCGTTACTACTTTGCCGCCAAGCTGAACAACCGGGTTGAAGATATCGATTTTAACGTCGACGACTTCGTCACTCGGGTCAATTCGGATCTTGTAGGAAAAGTCGTCAATATTGCCAGCCGTTGTGCGGGGTTTATCGAAAAACGTTTCCAGGGAAACTTGTCTATCCAGTTACCCGATCCGGCGCTGTTCAAGCACTTTGTTGATGCCAGTCAATCTATCACCGAGGCCTACGAAGGCCGCGAATTCAGCCGCGCGATGCGTGAAATCATGACACTCGCTGATCGGGCCAACCAGTACATCAACAACTGCCAACCCTGGGTTATCGCCCGCGAACCCGGCCAGGATGACCAACTCCAGGGAATCTGCACCCAAGGACTGAATCTCTTCCGGATTCTGATGATCTGGCTCTCGCCAGTTGTGCCTGGACTGGCAACCCGTGCGGAAAGTTTTCTGGGTTGCACCATTGCGGGTGCGGGGAGCCTCAACCAACTAGCCCAACCACTGACCGGCCATAAGATTGGGCCGTTCCACCACCTGCTCAATCGGATCGAAATGAAGGATGCACAACAAATGATGGAGAAACCTCTCATTCTTGAGCAACAGAGCTCCTCTGACTCACCCGGACGGCATCTGGCCGCTGAGCCAATCTCCGAGGAAATCACCATTGATGATTTCTCGAAGGTCGACCTACGAGTGGCCCGGGTCCGAGATGCCCAACGGGTAGAAGGAGCCGACCGTCTTTTGCAACTCACTCTCGATCTAGGCGGTGAAATCCGGCAGGTGTTTGCAGGCATTAAGGCTGCCTATGACCCGGAAACGCTGGTGGGCCGGAATGTTGTTGTGGTCGCTAACCTGGCACCGCGGAAAATGCGTTTTGGAGTCTCGTCCGGCATGATTCTTGCCGGTTCGGGCAGCGATGACGCTGGCGGAATCTTTCTTCTCGCGCCTGATGATGGTGCAGAGCCCGGTATGCGCGTGCGTTGAGTCCTTGGTCAACATTTCGCCCGTGAGCACCTCTCCTCTTCCCAACCAAAGAGCGCTTTTTGATATCCCCGACCACATTGCGTATCTTAACTGCGCTTATATGTCGCCGTTGTTGCTCACCTCGGTCGCTGCCGGGATCGAGGGCCTTCAAGCGAAGGCCGCGCCATGGTCGATTACGCCGTCAGATTTTTTTTCGACCGTCGATAAGTTGCGGGGGGTAGCCGCCTCATTATTTAATGCCACGAAAAACGACTTGGCGATCGTTCCTTCAGCCAGTTATGGACTTGCTGTTGCGGCAAAGAATCTGGCCGTTAAACCGGGCCAACACATTCTCGTGCTGGCGGAGCAGTATCCGTCTAACTTTTACGTCTGGAAGGAACTCGCCGCTCAAAACGGCGCGCACCTGCATACGGTGCCCCGCCCGGCAAACAATGACTGGACTGCTGCCGTTCTCAATGCGGTTAACACCCAAACGGCCATTGCTGCCCTGCCCCATTGTCATTGGACCGACGGCGCGCTGGTTGATCTCGCGGTCGTGCGCCACGCGCTCGACCAAGTTGGCGGTTCCCTCGTAGTCGACCTCACCCAAAGTCTGGGGGCATTGGCTTTTGACGTTCAGGTGATCAGGCCGGACTTTGCTGTCGCCGCCGGTTATAAATGGCTGCTCGGCCCATACTCGACCGGCCTTTTGTACGTTGCGCCGCAGCACCAACAAGGGGTACCTCTGGAGTTCGGGTCGTTTTCCCGGCTCGATGCTGTCGATTTTTCGGGACTGGTTAACTACCGCGAGGAGTTCGCGCCGGGGGCTCGTCGCTTTGATGTTGGAGAGACAGCGAATTTTGCGCTGCTACCGGCATTACTCACTAGTCTTCGACAAATTCTTTCCTGGGAGGTCTCACGAATCGAGGCGACATTGTGTCAAACAACAGGAGCGATTGCTCAGCGGGCGAAGGAACTCGGCCTGGAGGTCGTTGACCCGGACCAACGGGCAGGGCATTTTCTAGGCTTGCGCTTTCCTCAAGGCCTACCCGAAAAGATAGGCGAACGCCTTGCACACAATCAGATCTACGTCAGCATCCGTGGCGACTCACTTCGTGTTACACCGTACCTTTACAATAATGATCGAGATGTCGATCGCTTCCTGGACACACTGCAGGAAATTCTCCGATGATGTTTGTTGATCCCACGCCGCGCATCACAGTGGACTCTGTTGACGCCTGCCTACCCCAAACACAATGCATGCGTTGCGAGTTTGCTTCTTGCCTTGCGTATGCGCAGGCGATTGTCGGTCAGAACGTTGCGATTAACCGTTGCCCTCCAGGCGGCTCACGGACACTCGCTTTGCTAGGGGCCCTTACCGGCCAGACGTGTTCGCAGTTGGATCCAGCTTTCGGTGTATATCGCCCGGCCAAACCGGTAGAAATTGATGACACACTGTGCATCGGATGCACGCTGTGCATCAAGGCCTGCCCGGTGGATGCGATCGTGGGTAGTGCGAAGCTGATGCACACAGTTATCACCGGCGAATGCTCAGGATGCGACCTGTGTATCCCGGTTTGCCCGGTTGACTGCATTAAACCAGCTTGGCCCAAGGGCAACGCCCACCCGGCCGACAAAGGGATCTGTGAGTCAAAATCGAAACGATACCGAACCCGCTTCGCAGGTCGACAAAAACGGCAATCCGCCGGTGTGAATACCTCTCAGCCACAACCCCTCTTGACCGAGCAGGCTACGCGTCGTTCGGAGATCGCCGCAAGCGTCGCCCGAATACGAGATAAAAGAGTGCAGAGGAGCAAAAGGTGAATTCCCGTGATCGTGCTGAAATATTTCTACGGCTTGAAAAAGCCACGCCCAACCCCAAAACAGAACTGTCATACCGAACACATTTCCAGCTGCTGATAGCCGTTATTTTATCGGCACAGGCAACTGACGTTTCTGTAAACCGCGCCACTCGCGGGCTCTTTCGGGCGGCAGCCACGCCCCAGGCCCTGCTTGATCTAGGACTGACCGGGCTTAAGGAGCATATCCGGACAATCGGTCTGTATAACACCAAAGCCGCAAACATACTGAAAACCTGCCAAATTCTGATCGATAGTCATAAAGGCAGAGTGCCGCGCAGCCGGGCGGCGCTTGAAGCCCTTCCTGGCGTCGGCCGCAAGACTGCGAATGTTATTCTGAATACCGCTTTCGGCGAACCGACTATCGCGGTAGACACGCACATCTACCGGGTTGCTAACCGTACCCGGATTGCACCGGGGGCCAACGTGCTGCAGGTTGAAAAGCGCCTGCTGAAAACAACTCCACTGGCCTATCAAAAAAGCGCTCATCATTTGCTTATTCTTCACGGTCGCTATACCTGCAAAGCCCGCACTCCACAATGCCCAACCTGTGTTATTTGGGATCTTTGCGAATATCGAGAAAAAACCACCACTGAGTAAAACTGTTTTATCTACTCCCGGTATTGGCCGCGTTGCCGGCGAACTTCGAACAAGGCTACGCCTGCTGCCACTGCTACGTTAAGACTCGACAAAGCATGCGCCGACGGGATGCGCAATACAGCGTCGCAAAACTTCCTGGTCACCGGACGCAAACCGGTCGCCTCCGAACCCACGACCAAAGCAAGAGGCCGAACAAGATCAAAATCATAAAGATCCTGATCTCCATCCTCGGCCGTACCAACCACCCACAAACCCGCAGATTTCAGGTATTCGAAGGCCCGCGACCAGCTGCTGACCTCAAAGATCCGCAGCTTGTGTACTCCACCCGAAGCCACTCGTAACGCCGCCGGCGTAAGGCCTGCGCCAACCCGTTGTGGAAAAACAACAGCCTCAGCTCCAGCTGCTGCCGCGGTTCGCAGGCAAGCGCCCACATTGCGAGGATCCTGTATGCCGTCGAGGATCAACACCAGCGGGCAAGCGCTTTGGGATTCCAACCAGAGCTTCAACGCTGGAAGTTTTCCCGCGGGCGCCCGGTTCAGCAGCCCGATCAGCCCTTGATGGCGGGTGCCGCCACTGAGCGCATCGAGCTCTGCGCGGGTTGCACGGTGCAAGGTCACGCCTTTTGATTTGGCTAATCCCAACAAGCGTGACAGTCGTGGATCACGCCGGGTGGCATCATGCAGCAACTCGCCGAGACTCCGCGGATCACCTAAGGCCGCCTCGACCGAATGAAAGCCACACAGTACGTTGATTTGGTGATCCGACGCGCTTTTACGTTCTTTCAAAACCACTTCCTAGCGCTTCTTAGTCTTTCGTCTTTTCCGACGTGCTTTGTTTTCGCCGCCGACGGGTTCAAGCGGGACAAAGTCAATTTTACCTTCATCAGGCCGGGCGCCGGTGACACGCACAGTCATGGCGTCCCCAAGAGAAATTCGGTGCCCACTGTGCTCTGCCACCAGTAACATAAGGCTGGGGTCGAAATGAAAATAATCATTACCCAATTCCGAAATATGCACCAATCCGTCCACCTGAAGCAGATCCAGCGTAACGAACACACCAAATGCAGTGACCCCAGACACCCTGCCGGTGAAGGTCTCACCGATATGACGGTTCATGAACTCAGCCTTTAACCAGCCGGCGACCTCTCTGGAGGCTTCCTCAGCCCGACGGTCCGTCACCGAACAATGGTCGGCAACTTGTGCAAGCTCTCCGGGGCCATCTGTCGGCTGAGCACTCGAACTGAGCCCCAAGATCCTTTTCAACAACCGATGCACAATCAGATCGGCGTAACGCCGGATGGGGGAGGTAAAATGGGTGTAACAGTCAAACCCCAGGGCAAAGTGAGGCTGTGCACAAGAGGCATAACGGGCCTGCTTCATCGTTCGCAACATGAGCATCTGCAAAGCAGCGACTGGCGCCCCTTTTTCTCGTGCTGCCGCTAACGCGGCGGAGAAATCAAGCGCCGGCGGCACGCCTCTCCCAGGGAGTTTGACTCCAAAGAAACCCAGCACGCGGCGCAAATCAGCAACGGCGTCCCGATCCGGGGTCTCGTGAATTCTGTATATCGCCTCAGGCAAGTGCGAATCCAACGCACGAGCCGCGCACACGTTGGCAGCGAGCATGCACTCCTCGATGAGGCTCGTCGCGGAAGATCTTGGAGCACTTTTAATCGAGGCAATCGTCCCGTTGGGGTCGTACGAGATCAAGGCCTGAGGAAACTCAAACTCCACCCCACCGCGGCCTCGCCGGTGCCCACCCAGTGCTGTCGCCACTTTGTTCAACATCTTGAGGTTTGCTTGAACAGCGGTACTGATGCTAGGGCGATCGCCGCTTGGATCACAAAGGAAAGCCGAAGCATCTTCATAGGTGAGCCGAGCGGCTGATCGAATCCGGGCTTCAGAGAATTTGTACTCGGCGATCTCCCCAGACGAACGTACCCGAATCCGACAGGCGAAGACCCAACGCATCTTGCCAGGGCGCAATGAACACAGATCATTGGAAAGTAACTCAGGAAGCATTGGAATAACTCGATCCGGAAAATATGCCGAGTTTCCCCGCTCACGGGCAACCTGATCAAGAGCGCTGTCCGATCTGACAAATCTGGAAACGTCCGCGATTGCGACATCCAGCAGAAAATCATCGCCGTCGCTCGTACAATGAACCGCATCATCAAAGTCCCGGGCATCAGCGCCATCGATAGTGATAAAGGGTTCATTGGTCAGGTCTTTACAAATCAGATCTTTCTCGCATCCTGGCTCCCGCGAAATCCGCTCCAGTTCGACTGCTATCGTGGAAGGCCACTCACGGGGCAATTGACGGCGCCGAATCGCCGACTCGGTTGCGAGCGCCGCGGGCTTATCCTGGGCCAGGATTTCCGTCACCCGAGCTTGAACGTAAGTGGAGTCACCCGGGTGAACGATAATTTCCCCAACCACGACCTGCCCATGGGCCGCGCCGGATTCATCGCCCGGCGCGACATGAATCGTATGTGCAATTCTCTTATCCTGTGGGCGGATCACATTGACAGCCGAATCTGTCTCGAACCGACCCAACACGGTTCTGTTTACTGAATTCAAAACCTCAACGATCGCAGCCTCTTTTCGTCCCTGTCGGTCTATCCGGCGCACTCGGCCCAGCACCCGATCATCGGGCATGACCCTGCGCATCTGCCGCGGGGAAAGGTATAGGTCCTCGCTACCATCATCAGGCAGAAGAAATCCAAATCCGTTCGAATGCACCTCCACCCTTCCGAGCACCAGATCCATCTCTTTCGCCGCGCCGAGCCGGTCGCCCCGTAAGCGCACTAAGAGGCCCGCCTTGCACAGACCAACGAGCGCCTGCTCGAACTCATTCGCAAGATCATTGGGATTCCCGAGCGAGCACCCGAGTTCTGACATACTCATCGGGCGGCCCTTGCTTAGAATCACTTCAAGGATCTGCCGGCGTAGCGCGGCTATATTTTTCTCGTCTGTCATATCTTTTCTCTTTGTTGGGCCCTACAAACCTCTACTCCGACGCAGCGCTTGGAACCTGGCGTATTGCGATATCCCAAATACCCAAAGGGTGTTTGACAACTTAAAAGCCAGTAGGTAAGGTTCGCGCCCTTAATCTGCCGTTCGATGGTAGTGCTGGTTATCCCAGTCGCTTGTCAAATTTTCCTCTGTGCCGAGGTGGCGGAATTGGTAGACGCGCTAGCTTCAGGTGCTAGTGGGGGTAACCCCGTGGAGGTTCAAGTCCTCTCCTCGGTACCACTGTGACTTTTTTTCTTGTTATTTTCAATGACTTAAAAACTTGGCTTTCAAATGTGTACCAATTAGAGCTGGCTCCACCCTTCACAGTACACCTCGAACCGGCTCGAACTCGATTCTACTCAGATCGTGACCTATTGCCGCTTAATCGGCATCCTAGAACCGGATGTTCAGTCTTGTGGAAAAGGATGACGCAAAATTATCGTGTCGTCCCGCTCTGGACCGGTGGAAACAATATCTACCGGCACGCCCAGTAACTCCTCTAGTCGGTTTAGGTAGGCACGGGCGCGGGGCGGCAATTCGTCAATGACCCGAGTCGATGCTGTGCTTTCCGTCCAGCCCGGGACTATCTCATAAATCGGTTCACAATCCGCAAGGGTAGTTGCCCCCGAGGGGGGCCTGTCTAGCACCTGCCCATTAATACGATACCCAGTGCATATCGCTAACTCCGAAAGACCGTCGAGGACGTCCAGTTTGGTGACACACAACGAACTGACACTGTTCAACCAGCAGGCGCGGCGTGCAGATACTGCATCAAACCAACCACAGCGTCGCGGCCGACCTGTCGTTGCGCCGAACTCGTGACCCTTCTTTGCCAGATGCGCTCCAACCGAATCAAACAATTCGGTTGGGAACGGCCCGCTGCCAACCCTTGTCACATAGGCCTTAATAACTCCGACTACTGTTGACAGTTCAAGTGGACCTATCCCACTTCCCGTGGCAGCCGCGCCCGCAGTCGTATTAGAGGATGTAACGAAAGGATAGGTTCCGTGATCAATGTCGAGCAATGTCCCCTGAGCACCCTCAAAAAGAACATTTGCACTCGATTTGCACAGGCCTTCAAGTTCTTGGGATACATCTCCTACTAACGGTCCCAAGACCTTACTCCACGAGCGCCAGGACGCAACGCTGAGCGCCACGTCTACCGGCTTAGCGGCAAAACGCTCGGTCAGTAGGAAATTATGATAATCGACAAGCTCTTCAACGCGACCCGCGCAACTGTCCGGATCGAGCAGCTCGCCGAATCGAATTGCACGCCGCGCGGCTTTATCTTCGTATGCCGGCCCGATGCCCCGTCCGGTAGTACCGATCGCTTTGCTGCCTTTCTTTTTCTCGCGAGCCTGATCTAACGCAACATGACTGGGAAAGATAACCGGACAGCCGGGGCTAATCATCAACCGGGCCCGTGCGTCTATGCCCACACCTTCAAGAGTATCCAATTCAGCGATTAGTGCGTCGGGCGCAACCACCACACCATTGCCGATCAGGCAACGGACCTGGGGCCTCAAAATGCCAGAGGGAACCAGGTGAAGCACGGTCTTCTGGCCATCAATAACCAGGGTATGTCCCGCGTTATGACCACCCTGGAATCGCACTACAGCTTCGCAGCGTTCGGTCAAAAGATCAACGACCTTTCCTTTGCCTTCGTCTCCCCACTGGATTCCCAGTACAACGACACTGCTTGCCATTTAACTACTTCCTATTTTGTGTAACTGGTAGGTCTGCGACTTTTAGTGATCTCGACCGAGATCAGTGCACCAGGTACAACAAAATCAGACCGCCAACCATCGACGCTGCACCGCCCACACGAAGCTGGCGATCGGTAATTTCGCCAAGTGCATTAGCCAAACGGCGATACCGGCCTGGACTGGCAAACGGTATCAAACCTTCAATAACCAAGACCAAGGCCAACGCGACAAAAAGATCCTGCCAATGCACCTGGTACGGCTATTCGACTGCCTCAGGCGAGGCCTGTTTAAAGTAACGGAAAAATTCCGAATCGGGCTTTATCACCAGTAAATTATCAGGACTGGCAAAAGTGGCTCGATAGGCATTTAAACTCCGATACAGGCGGTAAAACTCACGGTCCCGGTTAAAGGCGTCAGCATAAATACCGGTCGCCTCGGCATCCCCCTGACCCTTAACTTCCTGAGCCTTCTGCTGAGCATTTGCCAGTATAATCGACCGTTGCCGATCAGCATTTGCCGTAATCCGCTCCGCCGCCTCTGCACCGCGCGCGCGTAAGTCCATGGCCACACGGGAACGCTCGGCCTCCATGCGCTGGTAAACCCGCTCGCTGATGTCCGGATCTAGATCTACCCGCTTAAGGCGAACATCTAGCACTTCGATACCCAGAGAAGAAATTTCTTCGTCGGTCGTTTTGCGAACGACGTCCATAATCTCAACGCGATCGCCGGAGATGACCTGCTGCACAGAGCGGTTACCAAATTCGCGGCGCAGCGCGTCGTTCACTCTTTGAGCCAGGCGGTTCCGTGCGTTGCTGGCTAGACCACCCAGTCGGGTGTAGTAGTTCGCTGCGTCGGTAATACGCCATTTAACAAAGGAATCCACGACAAGGTTCTTCTTTGCCTGAGTCAGATACAGCTCCGGGTCCGAGTCCATAGTTTGGACCCGGGAGTCAAAATATCGGACGTTATTGATCAGTGGGGTTTTAAAGTGGAGCCCAGGCTCATCGGTCGAACGGACAATTTCGCCGAACTGAAAAACAATCGCCTTTTCCCTTTCGTCGACGACATACACAGCCGAGGATCCAACTGCTGCCACAATAATCAGCAGAACGATCCACATCATTTTTTTGCCCATCATTGTGTCAGACTCCTTAGGCGACTGGATCGCTCTTGCCGGCCACTATTGTTACCTGTCATTGCCCCTGACCCAAATCCGCTCGAAAAATCTGACGTGCTCGGAGTCCCGCTAGACCTTTGCTGTCCCCTTTGTCGGATCAGTTGATCAAGCGGCAAGTACATCACGTTGTTTCCCCCGTCTCCCTGGTCAATAAGCAGCTTGGTCGAGTTGGCATAAACATCCTGCATCGCATCAAGGTAAAGGCGATCACGCGTGACCTCTGGTGCTTTGGAATATTCGTTGAGCACCTGAAGAAACCGTGAGGCTTCGCCTCGGGCCGCGGCGACCACGGTTGCGCGGTAGGCGACGGCTTCTTGCTCAAGGCGCGCTGCTCCGCCACGGGCACGCGGGATAATGTCGTTTCGGTAAGCTTCCGCTTCGTTTTTCAGGCGCTGTTCATCCTCCCGGGCTTTTACTGCATCATCAAACGCCGCTTTCACCTCCGCAGGCGGTTGCGCGTTCTGCATCTCAACCGCCTTGATATTTACGCCGGTGGCGTAGCGATCAAGTATTCGTTGTAGGAGAATTTTTGTCTCCTGCGCGATCTCGGCCCGACCGCCGGTAATCGCGAAGTCCATGGTGTTGCGCCCGACGATCTCGCGCACGGCACTTTCGGTTGCGCCGCGAACGACAAGATCCAGGGGTTCAGCAACGTTAAACAGCAGATCGCGAGGGTCTTTAATGTCGTACTGGACAGCGAAGTGAATATCAATGATGTTTTCATCTGCCGTTAACATCAGTGCTTCACGGGGTACGCCGGCTATCTGGCTGGAGCGCGAACTGGACCGGTAACCCACCTCTACGGTACGGATCTGCTGGACATTGACTAGCTCGACACTTTCAATCGGGTACGGCAAGTGCCAGCGCAAACCGGCTTCCTTAATCGTTTTGTAGGCACCAAACTGTAATTCAACCGCTGCCTCACCCTGTTCTACCACATAGAATCCGGTAGCAAGCCAAAGTCCAGCAAGAATCACCAGGATCAAACTGATGGCTTTAGCGCTCAGAGAGGGCCCTTTGCCTCCCCCAGATCGGCGGCCAGATCCTCGACCGCCAAATAGGTTGCCTAATTTCTTCTGCAGGTCGCGGATGACCTCATCCAAGTCTGGCGGGCCTTTCTGGCCGTTACCCCGACCCCAGGGATCGCGATTATCTGATCCCGGCTGATTCCAAGGCATGTGGTTTACACCTCATAAGTAAGTAATAAGTTTTCGGAGGTTCGGCTGACAGGCTGCTGCATCCTTAGCCAACGGGGGATTTTACCACGGGCTCGGCATTGACAGTATTCATCACACCATCGCCGAGCTTGCTTTGTTTGAAATGATTGGCCGGCGCGTCGACCCAGTATCGTTGCTCGAATCCAGGCTCGCCTTCGATTTGTCCTATTGTTGCCAAGTCAGCGCTGATCTGCATCCGCAAAGCGCCGTTTGAATCAATGGTCTCGTCAGTCACTTCCGCCAACGCATAGACTCGGGCTCTTAGACGACCCTGACTTGCCGGAATACGCATTGTGCGGAACATGCGATTCTGCCCAAGAATACCCGATATGCTTTGTAGTAATTGGGCCATCCCCGCGCCATTTCTAGCGCACACACGCACGCCGTTGCGGCCAAAGCCATTGGTGCTTATAAGGCCCGGATTGCGACCACTGATGTCAATCTTATTTCTTACTGCCAACCGGGGAATATCGCTCGCTCCGATGTCTTCAAGAACCCGTTCAACCTCCGCCTCTTGTTCTCGAACATCCGGATTTGAGTCATCGGACACATGTAGCAGTAAATCGGCCGTAGATACCTCCTCAAGGGTAGACATAAAAGCCTCTACCAGCGCGTGCGGTAGGCCGGCAATAAATCCAACAGTATCCGAAAGAATGGTTGGCCCAAAATCAGGTATGTCGAGTCGCCTCATAGTGGGATCAAGTGTTGCAAACAGTTGGTCGGCGGTATACGCGCGCGCGCCAACGAGGGTATTGAAAAGAGACGACTTTCCAGCGTTGGTATACCCGACGATCGCTACTGTCGAAACGCCTTCCCTGCGCCGGCGCTGCCGCCGCAGATCGCGTTGCGCGGCAACTTGAGCGATTCGTCTTTGTAGATGACGAATACGCTTACCTAACAATCGTCGGTCCGATTCAAGTTGCGTCTCTCCGGGGCCTCGCAGGCCAATGCCGCCACGTTGGCGTTCAAGGTGAGTCCAGCCACGAACCAGACGAGTAGATAAATGACGCAATTGCGCCAGTTCGACCTGCATTTTACCTTCGGAAGTCCGCGCGCGGATCGCAAAAATATCGAGAATCAATCGGGTTCGATCGATAACCCTGCAGCCGAGCGTGCGCTCAAGATTGCGTTCTTGAACGGGTGTAATCGCCTGATCAACGATAACCAGATCGGCCCCTGAACTTTCAACCAAGTCTGCAATTTCACGGGCTTTACCGCGGCCAACAAAAGTTCTCGAATCAGCAGTGCGCCGCGTCGCTCCGACGCGACCGCTCACTTGGGCTCCCGCAGAAAGCGCCAGGCCTTCTAACTCGTCGAAATCGGCTGCCAGAACACGCCCTGAAAAACTCTGGTGAACCAGAATCACTCTTTCAGGCAGAGGACGTGATGAGCCGTTGTAAGTCAGTGAGGTCAACCCTGCGTTAGCACCCCGTTAGGCATTGCGATCCAATACCAGGCAAATCTTTCAATGAGGGCCGCGACGAGCATCACTAGTGGAAACTCTGGTTAGCCCTCACTAGATTCGATATTGCCGCGATTGTCGCCGTCATCATCGCCGTCCCCGTCTTCATTAAATGGAATCCGAACGGCTCGAGACGGCACAATTGTCGAGATTGCATGCTTGTAGATCAGCTGACTTACACTATTGCGAAGCAGTACAACAAAGGGATCGAATGACTCGACCTGTCCCTGCAATTTAATACCATTGACCAGATAAATCGACACAGGAATCCGCTCCTTGCGCAAAGTATTGAGAAACGGATCCTGAAGCGCTGTACCCCTTTGCTGGTTCATAAAAACCTCCTGTCCGACCACCAACGGGGCCACCCTTTGCGGAAAATCGCCCGTAGGACTGATGAAAGCTTGGCACCCAGCCGGCTCGACCCGTTGGGTATTGGGCTTAGGGGTTCCGCGGTAACCGTTCGCGTAGTCGAAATTTTTTGTTATATTTCAGTATCTTACTAAACTATTGTAATATCAGTCTTTAATGTGATCGACAACTCCACAATCTCAATGTAAAGCTCTTAGGGCCGTTTTTCAAGTTTTGTTCCGCCCGCAATCACCCCTCTGGCTTTTAGATAGCGGCACAGGGTTGTCACCAAGGTCGGGTTGGTGCCGTCAAACCAGGTAATCCCTGGCTCGTTTCTTAGCCAGGTTAGTTGCCGTTTGGCCAAGCGTCTGGTCGCCGCGCCAGCACGCTCAACCATCGTTGAATAATCGACCTGTCCCTCGAGGTACTCCCAGACCTGTCGGTAACCCACACTACGTAGCGCTGGCGTTGTCCCGCCTTGCGGCCACTGTTCCCTGAGTTTTGCGACCTCCTCAACCAGTCCATCATCTAACATTCGCTGGAGGCGCTTTGATATCCGCTGGTGAAGCAATTGCCGGTCCGGAATAAATATACTAAGACGAGTGACCTTAACGCCTTTTTCAATCAGTCCGTTCCCCGTTGCCTCCACTGGAACCGGAAGGCCAGTCAGGAAATTGATCTCCAAAGCGCGCGAAATTCGTTGGGCATCCTGCCGGTCGATCCGCTGGGCCGCTTGCGGATCCACCTGTTCAAGTCTTCCGTGCAAAAAAGGCCAACCGCGTTGTTTGGCCTGCTTAACCAGCCGCGCCCGCAACGCTGGATTGGCGGGCGGCAAATCCGATAGACCGTGCAAGAGTGCGGCAAAATAGAACATCGTTCCGCCGACGAGCAATGGAATGCGCCCTTTCTCGAAAGCGCTGTCAATCAACTTTCCGGCTTCGAGGCAAAAATCTGCCGCAGAAAATGGTTGCCTAACGCTTCGGATATCGACCAGGCCGTGGGGAATCTCCTCGAGGATGTTGCCCTCTGGCTTCGCAGTTCCGATATCGAGGCCCTGATACACCTGGCTGGAGTCAACACTAATCAGATCAACCGGTAGCCGGGCGGCAAGCTCTATGGCGAGATCGGTTTTCCCAGAGGCGGTGCTCCCGGCAAGAAAGATGAGACCGTGATCGGAGCGGTCAGTTGAGTTCACGCGAACAATTTCGAAAAGCAGGGATTTTTCATGAGTTCGGAATCCGCAGCTTTTGTCCAATTCGCAAAACATCCGACGACAGATCATTCAACGTACGTATTTTTTCAACGCTGGACCCTACCCTCACAGCAATTAAAGACAGGGAATCACCCCGGCGCACTTCATACAATTTCTTTTTTTGCCTAACTGGGGGGCAGCGTGGATCCTGGTCGCAGTACATACCCAGACCCCTGAAGATCACCCCGGCGATGCGCTCCTGATGCAAGGCCGTTGCAAGCGCCTTTTCTTCATTCGCGTTAGTGATGAAACCAGTTTCCACGAGGACTGCCGGAATATCGACCGCTTTCAACACAGCAAAACCGGCTTCTTCAACCCTCTTGCTATGCACTTGCCCCGCTTTTTTCAGTTCTCCAAGAATCCACGCCGCCAGGATTTTACTTTCTTTAACCTTCCAGTCGATACCCATATCCAGGAGCGCTTTTTGTAAAATCGGGTCCTGCTCGCCAATATCGACACCGCCAGCGAGGTCTGCCGCGTTTTCCCGCTTGGCAAGCCACTTGCCCATCTCGCTGCTGGCTCCTCTTTGGGACAATACATAAACTGAACTGCCTCGCGCACTTCGCCGCTTGGCGGCGTCCGCATGAACCGATATAAAGACATCGGCCTGACGATTCATCGCCAGGTGGACCCGGCCTCGAAGCGTGATGTAATAATCCCCGTCTCGGGTAAGCTGGGCCCGCATCCGTCCATCGTGATTAATTATGCTTTTGAGGCGTCGAGCAATGCCCAACGCTACCATCTTCTCGCGCGTGCCGTTTTTTCCGATGGCGCCAGGATCCTCGCCCCCGTGACCTGGATCAATAATCACCAGATAATCATCTTCGCGCGTCGTTGGCTCAGGCATTGGTTTGACGACACTTTGGCCTGCCTCAAAAAGATCCACAACCAATCGATAGGGATAGGACAAGTTGGGTTCCAGTACAAAGACCTGATACTTCACCGGCCTTGCCAGATCCAGAACCACCCTCAAAACACCAGCCTGGGGCTGACCCGTGCGCACATCGGTTACTGGACTGGTATCTCCTTGAGGTTCAGGTAATCCGCCATCCAAGATAGTGTTGTCGATATCAATGACGAAGCGATCAGGGCTCGTTAACACAAACGCTTGAAAGGTCGTAGCTGCCGAGATATCAAACACCATGCGGGTTTTCTCAGGGCCGTGCCAAAACCGCCCTCCGGTAATCTTGGTTTCCCCTTGCGCCACGGCAGCAACGCCCAAGGCTACCATCAGCAGTGCGCTTTGCTTGATGTTCAAGAACTGACGAATGCCTCCAAAGCGCCTACGGTGTGTGGTCCCTCCAGGAGCACGACCCGGCCCGATTTCGAGCAGCTGATCTGGACTCGCCATTGAGGATGTGGCAATTTCCCAAATCCCCGTTCAGGCCATTCAATCAGCAATATGCTCTGGCCATCTTGCCAATCCCGAATCCCGATACCCTCGACTTCCTCTGGATCACCCAGCCGATAAAGGTCAAGGTGATATACCTTGCATAGGGGCACCTGGTACTCTTCAACCAAAGTGTAGGTCGGGCTAACAATCCAATCCGGACAGTCCAGCCCTTCTAGTACTCCACGCGCAAATGTCGTCTTGCCGCTGCCTAAATCTCCTTCCAGGTTGACGATGTTCCCCGGCGTGAGTCCGCGTCCGAGGCAGCTACCCAATGCAAGCATCTGCTTCTCGTCAGAAACCGTGGCGCGATACTTCATCAGCTTTGTCTGGACAATTACGTAATAGCCGTAGGTACGGCATCAAGTCACCGGCTATCAGCCCAACGGGCCCGCCTGCTGGGGCGGCAAGATCGGCGGCTGCCGAATGGATCCATGTCCCCGCCCCGGCGGCTTGCAAAGGAGATAGTCCCTGTGCCCGCAAACTCCCAATCACCCCGCTCAACAGATCCCCCATTCCGGCGCTCGCCATTCCCGAATTTCCCCGATCGCAAAGAAGTAAAGGGCCCCCATCGGAGCAGACCAATGTCCCAGAGCCTTTGAGCACGCAGACCGCATCCACTGCTTTTGAGATTGCGCGAGCTGCCCCGGGGCGGTCACCGCTTACGTAGTCTGTCAATTGCCCCAGCAGCCTCGCCGCCTCAGTCGGATGTGGAGTCACAATGGATCCTGGAACGGGTTGCCTGTCCAGAGACAGCAGGTTGAGCGCGTCCGCATCGAGCAGACTTGGGTCGGATTTATCCAGTATCAACGCTAACAGCGCGGTAGCCCACGAATCCCGCCCCAAACCGGGGCCCACAACTATTGCATCCATCTGATCGAGTAGACCCGTCAGGTCGGCCGGGGCAGATACAGATTGCACCATCAACTCCGGGGACCCCGCCGCAATCGCCGCCACGCTGGTGGGATGACAAGCAATGGTGACCCGACCCGCCCCACAGCGCAACGCCGCCGCACCTGCCAGCCAGGCAGCCCCCGCCATTCCAGGTCCACCACCGACCACCAACAGGTGTCCAGCCTGGCCTTTATGAAAACTCGCCTGTCTCAACGGCAGAACAGCTCGAACCCACTGCGAACTAAGGCGAGTCGCAAAATGGGGCTCCACCCGGACACTTTCGCCCACACCCAGATCATCGAATAGGACCTCACCGGCACAGTCCGGCCCACGACCGGTAAATAACCCAATCTTAAGGCCGACAAAAGTCGCAGTGACATTCGCCTTGATTAATGAGCCAGCCGCTGCCCCGCTATCGGCCAAGAGTCCAGAAGGAATATCCACAGAAAGGCAAGGCGCATCGACAGCGTTCATCTCCGTGATTATCTGTGTGAAAGGTGCACGGGGCTCATTGCTGAGCCCTATTCCGAGCAATGCATCGACCACAACATCAGTATCACCTAGAGCGCCGGCATGGTAAGGAATAAGCTTTGCGCCCGCTTCCCGGGCCCCGGTCAACGCGGCCCGGGCGTCGGCGCTACGCGGCTCTCCCTGCTGAATCAGTTGAGCCTCGAGTCCGGCTTTTGCCGCCAAAGCAGCTACCACATACCCATCCCCTCCGTTGTTGCCAGGGCCGCAAACAATGCTGACCCGCCGGGCCTTTGGCCACCTTGCGCGCAAAATATGGTATGCGCGAAGGCCTGCGCGCTGCATTAACGTCCCCGCGGCAATCCCTGTGCTGAACACTCGTTGTTCTATGCGCCGAACCTGGTCGGCCGTGTAGAGTTGTGCGGGCAATGAGCTCATCGCGATATCATAGCCTGATGGACACGTTATCGGTTGAACACCTGAACGACCTGAAGAACCAGATTCATCAATGGGCGAAGGAGCTCAATTTCGACGGGTTCGGCGTCTGTGACGGCAATCTGGAACAGGCGGCACCCGCTCTGGCTAGTTGGCTGGCCCGTGGTTGGCACGGCGAAATGAGTTTTATGGCCAGACACACCGACAAGCGCAGCCAGCCGGACCGGCTCGTGCCCGGGATCCATCGTGTAATCAGCGTGAGGCTCAACTATTTTCCAAGCCAGGGAGCTCCTCCCCTTGACGTTCTTCAAGACCCCACTCTGGGCTATATCGCTCGCTACGCACTCGGCCGCGACTATCACCGTCTGATACGGCGAAAACTACAGCAACTGGCGGACCGCATCACGGAATCTGTCGGGCCGTTTCGATATCGCGCATTTGCCGACAGCGCACCTGTGATGGAAAAGCCCCTGGCCCAGGCCGCCGGGATCGGCTGGATCGGAAAACATACAAATTTGCTCAACCAACATCAAGGCTCCTGGTTTTTTCTTGGGGAACTGTATACCGATCTGCCGTTGCCAGTCGACGGGCCGGCGAGCAACCACTGTGGTTCGTGTACCCAGTGCATCGACGCCTGCCCTACCGGAGCACTGGATCACCCCTACCAAATTGATGCACGCCTATGCATCGCTTACCTGACGATAGAACATAAGAGCGCCATACCAGAACCGCTACGGCCATTAATCGGCAATCGAATTTTTGGTTGCGACGACTGTCAACTGGTCTGCCCGTATAACCGGGAAGCGCCCGCCGGTGCGATGGATTTTTCTGCCCGCCATAATCTGGACACAAGCGCTTTACTTGACCTGTTTCAATGGAGCGAGTTCGACTTTGATTATTACACCCAAGGCAGTCCTATCCGGCGACTGGGCTATGAACGCTGGTTGCGAAACCTGGCCGTAGCACTTGGAAATGCTCCGGCCGACCGGCGCACACTCGAAACGCTACAAAAACGGCGAAGCGGAGCGTCCGAACTGGTAGACGAGCATATCGTATGGGCGATCAATCAACATGAGGCCCGCCTAAACCGTCAGATCTGAGGTGTTTGGGTAAGAAAAAAATGCTCGCGGTAAAACTTTAATTCTTCTATTGAATCCAGGATATCGTCGAGCGCGCGATGGCCTCCGTTTTTAACAAAAGTATCCGCAATATCAGGGCGCCAACGGACAGCCAATTCTTTGATGCTGCTCACGTCGAGATTCCGGTAGTGTAGAAAGGCCTCGAGGCGGGGCATATATCGATAGAGAAACCGGCGATCCTGACAGATGCTGTTTCCGCATAATGGCGCGCGCCTTTCCGATACATACTCCGAAAGAAACCCGAGTGTCATTGCTTCAGCATGCTGCACATTGATCTGGGAGTCGTGCACGCGATCAGTCAGTCCGGTCCCAGAATGGGTTCGCTGGTTCCACTCGTCCATTCCCGCCAGAACCTCAGCAGGCTGGTGAATAGCGAGTACCGGTCCCTGCCCCAGTAGGTTGAGATCCGCGTCCGTAACAACGGTCGCGATCTCAATAATCCGATCTGAATCCGGATCCAGCCCGGTCATCTCAAGGTCGATCCAGACCAGATTGGCGGGGTCAAGAGCCATAAAAATCCACCTCGGTAATGCCTGCTACCGGTTCACCAGTTAGACCACACCCTCAATCAGGCAGCATCCTCTACCGCTTTCATACTGAGCCGGATCCGACCCTGTTTGTCGACCTCCAGAACTTTCACTTTGACCACATCGCCTTCGGCGAGTTTGTCGCTGACATTGGCTACGCGTTCATCGGATATCTGTGAGATATGAACTAATCCATCCTTACCCGGAAGAATATTGACGAATGCACCAAAATCCATCAGGCGCACCACTTTACCCTCGTAGATCGTGCCAGCCTCAACATCAGCGGTGATCTGCTCAATGCGTCTGCGCGCCTCTTCTGCAGCTGAAAGATCCGCGGTCGCGATTTTAATCGTACCATCGTCTTCAATATCGATCGTTGCACCGGTTGCCTCGGAAATGGCACGAATCGTTACCCCGCCCTTACCAATGACATCGCGAATCTTGTCGGTGGGTACTTTCATGGTGGTGATTCGCGGCGCATACTTGGACATCTCTTCGCGCGGCGCGCTGATTGCCTTATCCATCTCGCCAAGGATATGCAGACGTCCGCGCTGCGCCTGGGACAACGCCTGCTCCATGATCTCTCGGGTAATTCCCTCAATCTTGATGTCCATCTGCAAGGCGGTTACGCCTTGCCTGGTGCCGGCGACCTTGAAATCCATATCTCCCAGATGATCCTCATCACCCAGAATATCAGTCAAGACTGCGAAACGTTCGCCCTGTTTAATCAAACCCATGGCGACACCCGCTACCGGCGCCTTCAGCTTTACACCCGCATCCATCAAGGACAGGCTGGCGCCACATACCGTTGCCATCGAACTCGAGCCGTTAGATTCAGTGATATCCGACACGATCCGGATCACATAGGGGAAATCCTCCGGGTCGGGTAATACCGCGAGCATTGCCCGCTTGGCCAAGCGGCCGTGACCGATCTCCCGACGTTTGGGGGTTCCCACGCGGCCGGTCTCACCCACACAATACGGCGGGAAGTTGTAGTGCAGCATAAACTTATCGCGGTACTCACCCTCCAGAGCGTCGATGATCTGAGAATCCCGGTCCGTACCAAGCGTGCTGGTGACAATTGCCTGGGTCTCGCCGCGGGTAAACAATGCTGACCCGTGTGCGCGAGGAAGAAACCCTGTTTCGATTGTTATCGGACGGACCGTTTCCCGGTCGCGGCCGTCAATCCGCGGCTGATCATCTAAAATCCGATCGCGAACGGTTGCCTTCTCGAGCGCTTTAACGGCGTCTTTAACCGCTTCTGCCTGCGCGTCGTCGGATTCGTCATCAAGTAATGCCTTTGAAACTTTAGTTCGTACCGAGGCCATAGCTTCCTGGCGATCGACTTTGTCCGCTATCTGATACGCCCGCTCAACATCTTCCTTTGCGAGCTTGCCGACTTGTTCGGTCAGGCTTTGATCCTTTGCCGGCGCCTGCCAATCCCAGCGCTCGGCACCCGCCTCGGCGGCAAGCTGATTAATCGCCACAATAGCTGCCTGGGATCCCTCATGGCCAAACATGACGGCGCCCAGCATCTGTGCCTCGGTTAATTGGTCGGCTTCTGACTCAACCATCAGCACGGCGCTTTGGGTTCCGGCCACAACTAAATTCAGCTTGGATTCTGCCAACTGGGCAGCACTGGGATTCAACACATAACTGTTATCCACAAATCCGACTCTAGAGGCCGCAATCGGTCCGTTAAACGGTGCCCCAGAGAGGGTCATCGCGGCCGATGCACCTACCATTGCGACGATGTCGGGGTCGATCTCCGGATCCACTGACATCACAGTGGCCACCACTTGGATCTCGTTATTGAATCCCGCAGGAAACAAAGGTCGGATCGGCCGGTCGATCAATCGACAGGTCAGAATGGCCTTTTCCGCGGGTCTACCCTCCCGCTTAAAAAAACCGCCGGGGATTCGACCGGCGGCATAGGTTCTTTCTTCGTAATCTACCGTGAGGGGCAAAAAATCCCGGCCGCTGGACTCACGGGCGGCCACCACCGTAACAAGTACTACGGTTTCCCCCATGCTTGCAAGCACGGCTCCTGTGGCTTGTCGTGCTACGCGTCCCGTTTCCAGTCGCATTTCGTGTTCGCCGTATTGGAACGTCTGGACGATTTGTTTCAATTAAAATACTCCTTCATAAGATATCCAACTGCGTCGTGTCAGCGTCGCAGCCCAAGCCTGCTGATCAGGGAACGATAGCGCTCAACGTCACGCCCCTTGAGATAATCAAGCAATTTGCGTCTCCGACTCACCATGCGCAGAAGTCCCTGACGCGAATGATGATCGTGAACGTGCGTTTTGAAATGATCGGTGAGATCAACGATCCGGGCGGTGAGCAGCGCCACCTGGACTTCCGGGGAACCAGTGTCCTCCGGGGTCATGGCGAAGTCGTTCACAACCTGCGCCTTGGTCTGCGCGGCTAATGACATAGTGAAACCTCTTGCATACTGAAGATCCTGGTTTAGTTTTAACTGAATGCGGCGGATGTCTTTGATCTCGCCTCCACCGAGAAGGCGCCCGTTAGGTCGCTACTTCATTAACCAACTTAACCAATGTCGTGCGACTGCACGCCAAAGTGTCAATTCGGTGCGCCCGAGAGGATTCTGTACCTCCCGGCAGGCTGGCAAGCGGCCGTATTCTACCTTCAAGGTGCTATTTCCTCAACAAATTCAGCTGGTTTTAACCCCACCCCCAGATAATCTCTCTGGCATCACCGTATCCTGACCTGAAACACTGCCGATTCCTAAAAAGCCCGCGTCGCTCGAATAAAGGCGCACATTGCCCTCCGGGGGAAGATTTCGAGCGCGAACCGCCTGCCCACGACATAGGTAAAACGCCGCATCGACGGATAATTCCACGGCGGGAAGGTGGATAAGGCTCTGGTCCACCGCACATAACTTGCGTCGACGCGCCGCCGGGTCGGCAAGGGTTCTAAGCTCTTCTAAGGTGACTGCGTTTTCCACGCGAAGGCCTGCAACCCCTAATCGCCGTAAAGCCACCACATGCCCGCCAACACTGAGCGCCCGGCCTAAATCATAGGCCAATGAGCGTACGTAGAACCCAGAGGTACAAACCAGTTCCAACTCTACATCCTGCCCATCAAAGCTGAGCACCTCGAGGGATTTAACAACAACTTCACGACCCTCCCGCTCTATCTCTTTGCCTTGGCGCGCGAGCTTATACAACGGCTGGCCATTGACCTTAATAGCTGAATACATGGGCGGAATCTGCGTATAGCAGCCGCGGAAAGAATCCAGCGCGCTAAAGAGTTGTTGCTTGGTGACCGTGACTTGCGTCTGCGAGACAATTTTTCCCTCGCAATCGCCGGTATCGGTTGATTCGCCTAAACGGATCCGCGTTTTATAGTGTTTGTCGGATCCCAGAAAATAGCCTGACCAGCGCGTGGTCTTGCCGAAACATAAGGGGAGCAATCCCGTGGCAATGGGATCAAGGCTGCCGGTGTGCCCAGCTTTGCGCGCGTGCAAGAGTTTACGGGCATCCTGCAAAGCCCCATTAGAGGTAATGCCTGCAGGTTTATCTAACAGCAATATTCCATCAACCGCTTCACCGTGTATTTCTTGGCGTCTACGGCCCATCGTTCTCTCCATCGGGGGTCTCTATGCCATCTATCAACCGGGAGAGTCGTGCTCCACGTTCAATACTGCCATCATATTCGAAAACAATTTCCGGGATACGGCGCAACTTAACCCGCTGGCCAAGTTGCCATCGCAACGCCCCCGCGTGTTCATTCAAGTATGACGCTACCCCTGCTTCTCCAACTTTTGGGGAAAGTGCAGTGACAAACACGCGGGCAAAGCGCAGGTCTTTGCTGACTGACACCGCAGTAAGAGAAAGGATTCCAAGCGCCGACCCGGGCAATTCACGCGCAATAATCGAGGCGAGTTCCCGGCGGACTAATTCGCCGACGCGGCGTGTCCGGTCTACGCCCTGCATCAATTGCTCCTACGCGACCGTTTAGAGGGTTGGTGCCTGCTCGATCGTCTCGTAAATCTCGATCTGGTCACCTGGTTTGATGTCATTGTAGTTTTTCACCCCAATGCCGCATTCAAACCCAGATTTGACTTCGCTGACATCGTCCTTAAAACGTTTTAGCGAATCAATCGCTCCGTCAAATATCACCACGTTGTCGCGCAAAACCCTGACCGGAAGATTACGACGAACCTCTCCATCAATCACCCGACACCCCGCAACCGCACCAAGCTTGGCCACCCGGAATACATCACGCACCTCGGCAAGGCCAACCGCCTGTTCTCGGATAATCGGGGACAGCAGTCCTGTTAACGCAGCTCTCACTTCATCTATAACGTCGTAAATGACGTTATGGTAGTGCACGTCGATCTCCTCCGATTCGATCAGTTTTCTGGCGGTTGCATCTGCGCGAACATTAAAAGCAAAAATAATCGCATCAGAGGCCGAGGCGAGATTAACGTCGGATTCGTTAATGCCACCGACCATGCCGTGCACGACCACGACTTTCACTTCGTCGTTACTGAGTTTCTCCAAAGAATCAGTCAATGCTTCGACTGAACCTTGCACATCTGCCTTGATAATCAAGTTCAAGGGTTTGACTTGGCCGTCGCCCATCTGGTTGAACATGCTCTCGAGTTTGACTTTTTGCTGTTTCGCCAGCTTCACTTCCTTGAATTTGCCCTGCCGGTAACTGCTGATCTCACGCGCTTTTCGCTCATCCGTGACAACCGCGAATTCGTCCCCGGATTCAGGCACGCCACCGAGGCCTTGAATTTCTACCGGTATCGATGGTCCGGCATTCTTAATCGTCTGTCCGGAATCGCTAGTCATCGCGCGCACACGCCCAAACTCTCGCCCGGCAAGGAGTATGTCTCCTTTAGCCAACATTCCACGTTGGACCAGGATAGTCGCTACCACCCCCTTGCCTCGATCGAGCCGGGCTTCGATCACAGTACCTACCGCAGGACCTTGATCCGGAGCGCGAAGGTCCAAAAGCTCGGACTGAAGCAATACCGATTCGAGCAACGTATCAACCCCGTCGCCGGTCAACGCTGAAACCTCATTGACCAGAGTGTCGCCACCCCATGCCTCGGAAATTACATCATGCGTTGAAAGCTCCTGTTTTACCCGATCGGGGTCAGCATCTTCCTTGTCCATTTTATTGATCGCTACAATCAACGGAACCTTGGCGCTGCGGGCGTGATTGATCGCTTCGATAGTCTGAGGCTTGACTCCATCGTCCGCGGCAACCACCAGAATCACCAAGTCAGTTACCTTTGCACCCCGGGATCGCATCGCGCTGAATGCTTCGTGACCGGGCGTATCCAGGAAAGTAATCGTGCCCCGAGGAGTAGTAACACGATAAGCACCAATATGCTGCGTGATGCCCCCGGCCTCCCCTGCGGCGACCTTGGTTTTGCGAAGATAATCCAACAAAGACGTCTTGCCATGATCAACATGCCCCATCACGGTAACCACCGGGGCCCTGGGAACAGCAGGCAGATCACTGGCACTCTCATCGATGACCAGCATCGCTTCGGGATCATCGCGCTCGGCCGTGCTGGCTTTGTGACCCATTTCCTCAACCACCAGCATCGCAGTATCTTGATCTAGCACTTGGTTGATGGTCACCATACTGCCCATTTCCATAAGGACTCGGATAACCTCAGCCGCCTTTACCGACATGGACTGGGCCAGATCGGCAACTGAGATGGTTTCCGGGATCGCAATCTCGCGGCTCACGGGCTCTACCGGCTTCTCGAAAGCGTGCTGCCCCGCTGTTGCTGAGGTCAATTTTCTCGGCTTGATCGCTTGACGGGGTTTTCGTCGCCCCCGTTTCCCCAAAGCCATATGTAACTCGCCGCCTTCCGCGGGTTTACCCTTACCTTTGCGTTTTTTGGGTTTTTCCTCGCGTCGCCCCGTAGGCTTGCCCTCTGCAGGAGGCGCCACCGGGGCTGCACCAGGATCTTGGGGCACTACTCCAGATTCTTGCGCAGCCGCCTCAGCCGCCGCGTTCTTCGCCGCATCCTCGGCTTTTTTCTTCTCCTCCTCGGCGGCAACGATTCGAGCCTGCGCTTCCGCTTCGGCCTGCGCCTGCTCGCGCTGGCGAGCCTCTTCTTCTTCACGGGCGGCCTGCTGCGCCTCTTCCTGCTGGCGCTGCAATTCTCCGCGTCGAACGTAGGTCCGCCTCTTTTTGACCTCAACGTGGACGGTCCGCGACGGCCCAGTGCGAGAATTCTGCTTGATCGCGCTTGTTGTCCGGCGGCTGAGCGTTACTTTGTGCTGTACACCCTCGGCTGACACTCGGGTTTTTCCCCCGCGAAGATAGCCCAAGAGGGCATCACGCTCAGCATCATCGAGGGTACCGTCTGTACCCTTACCCTGGATGCCTGCGTCGTCGAGCTGCTGAAGCAGTTTGTCGCCGCTGATCCCAATCTGTTCAGCAAGTTTCTTGATGGCTACGGAAGGCATAAAGTTATCCAGCTCCGGTTCTTTTACGGTGCATTCTGCGCTTCGACAAACCACGGGGCTCGCGCAGTCATGATTAATTCACCGGCTCGCACTTCGTCGATTCCGGTCAGCTCAACCAATTCATCGGTGGCACACTCCGCGAGTTCTTCCATGGATCGAACTCCATTGGAGGCAAACAGTGTTGCAGTCTCCTCGTCCATACCTTCCATGTTCTGCAGGTCCGGCTCCGGTCGAGTGCGTTCTAACTCCGCAATCTCCCGGATATCCAGAAAATCCCGAGCACGTTCGCGCAATTGCTCGACCAGTTCTTCATCGAACCCTTCAACGTCCAGCAGTTCCTGTACTGGCACGTAAGCAACCTCCTCAGGAGTCACGAATCCTTCTTCAACCAGGACTCCGGCCACTTCCGAATCTATATTCAGTTGGATCATCAAACGCTCGCATGATTGCTGGGCCTCCTGCTCGGCCTTCTCGGCGGCAGCTTCATCGGTCATGATGTTGAGTTCCCAACCCGTCAGATCTGATGCCAAACGAACGTTTTGCCCGCCCCGCCCTATCGCAAGCGACAGTTGCGATTCTTCGACGACAACGTCCATTGCCTTAGATTCTTCATCAACCAGAATCGAGTCCACATCAGCCGGTTGTAGCGCTTTAATCACAAACTCAGCGGGATTTTCAGACCAGGTAATGATGTCGATTCTTTCCAGGTTAATCTCGTTGGATACACTTTGTACGCGGGCCCCTCGGATTCCCACGCACGCGCCTACCGGGTCAATCCGCTTATCTTGAGAGCGAACAGCAATTTTCGCCCGCGATCCCGGGTCTCTTGCCGCGCCAAGGATCTCTATTACCCCCTGGCCAACCTCAGGCACCTCTAACTGAAAAAGTTTGATTACCAGTTCCGGACAGCGCCGGTCGACAATGAGTTGGGGGCCGCGAGGCTCCGAGCGAACTTCTGAGAGAATCGACTTGATCCGGTCGCCGCTACGTAGAATCTCCCGGTCAATCCAGTTCGACCGTGGTAAGGACGCTTCAACTCCCTCAAGATCGACGATTGCCTCACGATTGCCTACCCGTTTGACCACGCCCTGAACCATCTCCCCTACGCGATCTTTGAATTCCTCGTAGACCCGCGCCCTTTCTGCTTCCCGGACTTTTTGGCTGATGACCTGTTTCGCCGCCTGGGCTTCGATTCGGCCAAAGGCCGCAACCACCTCCAGTGGTTCCTCAACAACCCCGCCGACCTCGTGAGACTCATCGGGATAACTGATCTCGGCTGCCGGCAAAGTCATCTGCCGCGCGGGGCTTTCAACGGCTGCATCATCTTCCATGATTTCCCATTGACGAAAGGCTTCGTAGTCTCCCGTTTCTCGATCAATCTTGACACGCACCTCGATATCTTCACGATTGCGCTTTCGAGTTGCCGTGGCAAGTGCCGCTTCAATTGCCTCAAATACGATACCGCGGTCGATGTCCTTCTCTTTGGACAATACCTCGGCCATCATTAAAACGTCATCTTTGGTCATTTTTCGCTCTCCATAGCGAATCGCTCGCGCAGATCAACGGCCTGTCCGCCGGGGGCCGGGTGCCACCAGGTTCGCCTTTTCCATATCGTTAAACGGCAGTTCATAGAGCTCTCCATCCACCTCGACCACGACCGAGTCGGCTCCAACCTCCGAAAGGGTCCCAGTGAATCTGCGCCGGCCCATCTGCAGGCTGTGCATAGTGACTTTGATCTGATCGCCCTGGAACCGGCTGAAATGCTCAGGGGTCACCAACGGCCTATCGAGGCCCGGTGAAGACACTTCAAGTGTGTACTCGCCTTTAATTGGGTCCTCAACATCAAGAATGGCGCTCACCTGCCTGCTGACTTGTTCGCAGTCATCCAACAGGATTCCCCCGGGGGCATCGATGTAGACGCGCATCACCTGGCCCGCTGTGCTTGATCCTGTCAGTTCAATCATGATGACCTCATACCCCATTCCCTCAAGAGCGGGTTCAAGTAAAGTCCTGATCCTGAGTGTATCCGCCACAAAGACCATGCCTCTTTGTTCCCCAACCTCGCTTACCTTTAGTCAAAAGCCCCAAAAACAAACCCCGCTGTTGCGGGGGCCATCGATCAATCTCCACATTTGGTAGCGGGGGTAGGATTCGAACCTACGACCTTCGGGTTATGAGCCCGACGAGCTGCCAGACTGCTCCACCCCGCAACAGCAACCGGTTATTATATTCGTATCGGTTATCACATTCAAGAAATCATAGCTTTCGTCGGATCACCTAAGCTAAGCCGTAATCCGCCAGGGCTGTCGCTGGTATTCGTTTTGGCCCAACCACGATCTAACTAGAATACGCACTTAATGCCCTTTTTTTAAAGATATGAAAAACATAGACCCAAACGAGATTGCCAAGTTTGAAG
>JBBWVW010000179.1:0-38067 GCA_050256425.1 Arenicellales bacterium
CGAGATGGTCATGCCCGGCGACAACGTTAAGTTGTCTGCCCAATTGATCAACCCGATCGCAATGGAAGATGGCCTGCGCTTTGCCATTCGTGAAGGCGGTCGGACGGTCGGTGCCGGTGTGGTGTCGAAGATCATCGAATAGCTTAAACACAGACCCTTAACGGACATTACGCACATGGCAGCTAAAGTTAGCAACCAAAAAATCAGGATTCGACTGAAGGCTTACGACCACCGGATTATCGACAGGTCGGCGATAGAGATCGTCGATACGGCTCGGCGAACTGGCGCGATCGTGCGCGGGCCAATTCCGTTGCCGACCCGCATAGAGCGTTTTAACCTTCTCCGCTCTCCGCATAAATACAAGGATGCCCGAGATCAATTCGAGATTCGTATCCACAAGCGTATTTTGGATATCGTGGAGCCGACCGAAAAAACCGTCGATGCGTTGATGAAACTGGACCTCGCTGCCGGGGTTGATGTTGAGATTAAGCTGGGCTAGGCGACGCTGGAACCCGATAGGAGCAGGACACGATGTCTTTAGGATTGGTTGGAAAAAAAATTGGGATGACCCGTGTGTTTGATGACGACGGCGTATCGACACCGGTAACGGTTGTCGAAGTTGAGCCGAACCGGGTGACCCAGGTTAAAAACCACCTAGCCGATGGCTATGCCGCGTTGCAGACGACAACCGGGTCACGCCGGGCGACTCGGGTCACCAAGCCGCTTCGCGGGCATTTTGCGAAAGCCGGCACCGAGGCAGGACGAGGACTCTGGGAGTTTCGAGTCGATGTTGAGACGGCAGAAAAATACGTCGCCGGGGCTGAACTGACTGTCGATCTTTTTGAGGTTGGGCAAAAGGTGGATGTGCGCGGCACGACAATTGGTCGTGGATTTGCCGGCGTCATTCGTCGTCATCACTTCGCCGGCGGGCGGGCGACCCACGGAAACTCGAAGGCCCATCGCAAGGCAGGGTCAATTGGTCAGAACCAGGATCCCGGGCGGGTGTTCAAAGGCAAGAAGATGGCGGGCCATATGGGCAACGTTACCCGGGCTCAACAGAATCTAGAGGTTGTTCGAGTAGACACGGAGCGCAACCTGGTTCTGATTCGTGGATCAGTGCCCGGGCCCAGAGGTTTTGATCTGATTATTCAACCGTCAGTGAAGGGCGTGAAGGTCGCCTAGGCAACTGATGTTGGGCAATCAGAGATAAGACCACGCCAGGACTATAAGGGAAAAGGAACATAACGTGGAACACGCAGTCGTAAAATTGGATGGCTCAATCGAGCGCCAGGTCAGCCTGGCGGACGCCGTGTTCAATGTCGATTTCAAGGAGCCTCTGGTGCATCAGGTGGTTTCGGCATATCTTGCCGGCGCCCGCGCCGGTACCAGTTCGCAAAAGAATCGCTCAGCAGTCAGTGGTGGTGGAGCCAAGCCATGGCGCCAGAAAGGCACTGGACGCGCCCGCGCCGGCACCAGCCGTAGCCCGATATGGCGTGGCGGCGGCCGCACATTTGCCTCGACCGCCCGCAGTTATGCGCAGAAGGTTAACCGGAAGATGTACCGCGCCGCGATCCGCTCAATCCTTTCGGAATTGATTCGGCAGGGACGCGTTCGTATATGTGATGAGATCCAGTTGGACCAACCGAAAACGGCCCACATGGCCAAGGCGCTTGGGCAGATGGGTGTTATTGGCAGGACCCTGCTGGTGACGGCCGATTACAACCCAAACGTAACGCTCTCGGCTCGCAACCTGGTGAGCGTTGAGACACTGGAGGCCGCTCAACTGGATCCGGTGAGCCTGGTCGGGAGCGAAAACGTGGTATTCACAGTCGATGCGGTACGTAAAGTCGAGGAAGCACTGCAATGAACCCGGAACGAATTCACCAGGTGTTATTGTCGCCGGTCATTTCCGAGAAGAGTACGATCGCTTCTGATACCGCCAACCAGGTGGTTTTTCAGGTCTTGGTAGATGCCACGAAGGCGGAAATTCGTGAAGCGGTAGAGCAACAGTTCAGCGTATCTGTTGAGGCGGTTCAAGTGGTAAATGTACGCGGCAAAATGAAACGCTTTGGGCGCACTCCAGGCAAACAGAAGAACTGGAAGAAAGCTTATGTTCGTCTGGCGCAAGGTCACGATATTGATTTTCTGGGTAGCGGCGCCTGAGCCGGTTGGCCAGCTAGAGTGTTTACAGGATAACAAGCATGCCAGTCATTAAGCAAAAACCGACTTCCCCCGGCCGTCGGGGTATGGTTCGGGTAGTCTCGAGCGAGTTACACAAAGGCAAGCCCGTCGCCGCATTGGTTGAGTCAAAAAACTCGATCAGCGGGCGGAATAATGCTGGCCGCATCACCGTACGACACCGTGGCGGTGGTCACAAGCGCCATTATCGCTTGATTGATTTCGTGCGCGCCAAGGACGGTATTCCGGCTCGTGTCGAGCGTCTCGAATATGACCCCAATCGAAGTGCTCATATCGCTCTTTTATTGTATTCGGATGGGGAACGCCGCTACGTTATTGCGCCCAAAGGTTTAAGTGCCGGGGACTCCGTGCTTTCCGGGAGCGATGCGCCGATTCGTATAGGCAATACGCTTCCACTGAAAAACATCCCCGTGGGAACAGTCGTGCATTGTGTGGAGTTGAAGCCAGGTAAAGGAGCTCAGCTGGCCCGTTCCGCCGGGGCCTCTGTTCAGTTTTTAGGCCGTGAGGGCGCGTACGCGCTGATGCGCCTACGATCTGGCGAGACGCGAAAAGTATTCATTGAGTGCCGTGCTACGATTGGTGAGGTAGGCAACTCTGAGAATTCTCTGCGCAAGCTCGGCAAGGCGGGGGCCAAGCGCTGGCGCGGAATTCGCCCAACAGTTCGTGGAGTCGCGATGAACCCAGTGGACCACCCCCATGGCGGTGGTGAAGGACGCACTTCGGGAGGTCGTCATCCAGTCAGCCCCTGGGGCGTACCTACTAAAGGGTTTCGCACCCGTCGTAACAAACGCACCAATTCAATGATTATCCGTAGACGGAAGAAATAAATATGCCCCGATCGGTAAAAAAAGGTCCTTTTGTGGATCACAGGCTTTGGTCGAAGATCTCTAAGGCCAAACAAGATGGGTCGCGCCGGCCGATTAAGACCTGGTCGCGGCGCTCAATGATCATGCCCGAGTTTGTCGGCCTGACGATCGCTGTACATAACGGCCGCCAGCATGTACCGGTGCTCGTTACCGAGAACATGGTCGGCCACAAGCTAGGTGAGTTCTCTGTCACGCGGACATTCCGTGGCCACATCGCCGATCGCAAGGCCAAGTAGAAGGAAGGAAAGGAGAGCGCTATGGAAGTCAAAGCTATCGCCCGGTTCGTACGACTTTCGCCGCAGAAAGGACGTCTGGTCGCTGACCAGGTTCGTCAGATGCCGGTGGGTAAAGCATTGGAGTTGCTCCAGTTTAGCCCGCGCAAGGCTGCGACAACCATCCGCAAGGTTCTTGAATCTGCAATTGCGAATGCAGAACATAATGAGGGCGCGGACATTGACGAGTTGAGAGTCAGCCAGATCATGGTGGATGAGGGCCCGGTTGCAAAACGTTGGCGGCCGCGGGCAAAAGGACGGGCCAACTCGATAATTAAGCGCACCAGTCACATCACAGTCAGCGTCAGTGATGGCGCCTCAGGGAGTAATTAACAGATGGGCCAGAAGATTCATCCGAATGGGTTTCGCCTCGGAATAATCCGGGACTGGGATGCAAAGTGGTTTGCCACCGGTACGACCTATGCCCGGAACCTGGTCGCTGACCAGATGGTACGGGGGTTCATTCGCAAACGGTTAGCCAATGCGGCTGTCAGCAAGATTGAAATGGTCCGCGCTGGCGAAAACTTGAATGTGACCATCCATACGGGCCGACCGGGAATTGTCATTGGTAAGAAAGGCGAGGATATCGAAAGACTTCGTCGGGACGTTCTAAGAATGAACAACAATGTCCCCGTACAGATTGCGGTCGAGGAGATACGCAAGCCCGAGCTTGATGCCCTTTTGGTCGCCGAGAACGTTTGCCAGCAACTGGAAAAACGAATTATGTTTCGCCGCGCAATGAAGCGTGCCGTGCAAAACACCATGCGCCTCGGCGCCAAAGGGATAAAGATCATGGTGGCCGGCCGCCTAAATGGCGCCGAAATAGCGCGCTCAGAATGGTACCGCGAAGGTCGTGTGCCGCTGCACACATTGCGGGCCGATGTCGACTACGGCTTCGCCGAAGCCCATACCACCTACGGTGTGATCGGCGTCAAAGTTTGGGTTTTCAAAGGCGAGATTATGCCAGGGGCGGCCGAGACGGAGGTCTCTCAAGCACCTCAGCCCAGGGCTTCGGCTTGAGGATGAACTGCAATGCTGCAACCTAAAAGGACTAAGTTCCGTAAACAGCAAAAAGGGCGCAATCGCGGACTGGCTGTTCGGGGTAGCCGCGTGAGTTTTGGCGATTTCGGCTTGAAATGTGTTGGGCGCGGGCGACTAACGGCGCGTCAGATTGAAGCCGCCAGGCGTGCTATTAACAGGCACGTCAAGCGTGGCGGGCGGGTCTGGATTCGAGTATTTCCCGATAAGCCGATTTCGAAAAAACCTCTGGAAGTCCGTATGGGTAAGGGTAAAGGAAACCCCGAGTTTTGGGTGGCACTCGTGCAACCGGGAACCATGCTCTACGAGATCCAGGGAGTTGAAGAGGATCTGGCGCGCGAGGCTTTTCGGCTTGCCGGAGCCAAGTTGCCAGTTGCGACATCATTTGTGAAACGTCAGGCGGCCTGATATGGCAGAGAAAAAAGTAACAGATATGGATTCGACAGAACTCAAAGGTGAATTACTTGAGCTTCGAAAAGAGCAATTTAACCTGCGTATGCAGCGTGGAACGGGGCAATTGGCAAATCCCTCGCGTTTTAAGGTTGTGCGCCGTCAGATCGCGCGAATCAAGACTCAAATGGGCGAGATCAACAGGACTACATTATGAGTGACGACAAAGCAACCACTCCTGCAACCAAGGCCCGAAGTGTCCAGGGGAGTGTCGAGAGCGCGAAAATGGATAAAACCATCACGGTTCTGGTGGTACGTCAATTGCAGCACCCTCTTTACAAAAAATATATCAGACGATCGACCCGGTTGCATGCCCATGATGACCAGAACGAGTGCCGGGAAGGCGACACGGTGGTTATCGAGGAGTGCCGGCCAATTTCCAAGTTAAAAAGCTGGCGTCTGGTCCGTGTGGTCGGACGGATAGAGGGTGGCGCTCAGTAAACTGCGTCAGTACGGGAGTCATACCAGGGTAATCGGGTAGGGCATCCAACCACAAAGTAAAAAGTTAAAAGGCGATAAAAAAGATGATTCAGATGCAGACAAACCTCTACGTCGCGGACAATAGCGGCGCTCGTAGGGTGCAGTGTATCAAGGTGCTGGGGGGTTCCAAGCGTCGTTATGCCGGCATTGGCGATATCATCAAGATCAGCATCAAAGAGGCAATACCCAACAGCCGTGTCAAAAAAGGCGAAGTATTCAACGCGGTGGTTGTCCGCACTCGACACGGGGTGCGCCGCCCCGATGGTTCGCTGATTCGTTTCGATCGAAATGCCGCGGTTCTGCTCAATGCTCAGTATCAACCAGTCGGTACCCGTATTTTTGGACCGGTAACTCGCGAGCTACGCTCAGAGCGTTTTATGCGGATTATCTCGCTCGCACCGGAAGTGCTGTGAGGCTCTTTTTATGAAAAAGTTTCGAAAAGGTGATGACGTTGTCGTGCTCACTGGGCGCGACAAGGGGAAACGGGGAACCATTCTGCGAATGCTGGATGACGAGCGGGCGCTGGTTGACAACGTAAACATTGTGAAAAAGCATTTACGCCCGAATCCGAACAAGGGAGAAACCGGCGGAATTATCGACAGAGAATCACCGATCCGTATTTCCAACCTTGGCATGTATAACCCGAATAGTAAGAAGGCTGACCGCGTTGGTATAAAACACCTTGAAGACGGCCAGCGAGTTCGAATATTCAAATCTGACAGCGAGGTGGTCGACGTCACTTGACGTCAGACAGGCAAGTAAAGATGGCAAGACTTCAAGAACATTATCAGAAAACTGTGGTTCCGGCATTGATGGAGCAGTTCGAATACTCCAGTGTCATGCAGGTCCCCCGGATCACTAAGATTACTCTTAATATGGGTGTAGGCGAGGCCATCACCGACAAGAAGGTAATGGAAGCTGCGGTTGGGGAAATTACCCGGATTGCAGGCCAGAAACCCGTCGTAACCAAGGCCCGAAAGTCAGTCGCCGCGTTTAAGATTCGGGAAGGCTGGCCTATTGGCTGTAAAGTGACATTGCGCCGCAAGCAAATGTATGAATTTCTCGACAGATTGATCTCTGTTGCCTTTCCTCGCGTGCGGGACTTCCGAGGGGTTTCCCCGCGGGCCTTTGACGGACGCGGTAACTTCAGCGTAGGTCTTAAAGAGCAAATTGTTTTCCCCGAAATCGACTACGACAAAGTAGACGCAATCAGAGGGATGGATATCACCATAACCACAACTGCCCGCACCAACGAAGAGGGTGAGGCGTTACTGCGCGGATTTAATTTTCCGCTTCGCAAATAGGATTCTGTTTATGGCTAAAAAATCAGTTATTGCCCGAGAGGTTAAACGCCGAAATTTGAACGCTCAATTTCGAGCTCAACGTGAGCAACTCAGAAAACAGGTGGTAGACGAATCGTTCTCTTATGACGATCGATGGCAGGCAATGTTGGATTTGCAGAAATTGCCGCGGGACTCGGCTCGTACGAGGCAGCGAAACCGCTGCGCCCTAACCGGCCGCCCGCGTGGCTATTTTCGACGTTTTGGCTTGGCCCGAAATGCCCTGCGCGAAGTGGTAATGCGTGGCGAGGCACCCGGCGTAGTCAAGGCCAGTTGGTAGCACACAAGGAAAAAACTATGAGTATGTCTGACCCTATCGCCGATATGTTGACCCGGATCCGTAACGGACTGGCGGCAAGGAAAAAGAGTGTGACAATGCCTTGCTCGCGCATGAAGCAGGCCATCGCTAAAGTTTTGAAGGACGAAGGCTATATTGACGGGGTGACCGTCGATGCGGAAGGGGCTATCCAAAACATGACCATCGCGTTGCGTTATGCCGCCGGAGAAGGCGCAATCGAAGAGATTCAGCGCATCAGCCGGCCGGGTCGCAGGGTCTATTGCAACGCATCGGATATGCCCCAGGTCCGGGGTGGACTGGGCATCGTCATGGTCTCGACATCCAGGGGATTGATGACGGATCGCCAGGCGCGCTCCGCCGGAATCGGCGGTGAAGTAGTCTGCAAAGTCTTTTAATCTGAATTCTGAGTTTTGGAGTATTTGCAATGTCCCGTGTAGCCAAGAACCCGATTAATGTTCCCAGCGGTGTCGAAGTCAAGCTCGACGACGCGGTAGTGAGCGTTACAGGGCCCAAGGGCCAACTTGCCCTGGAACTGCACCCCAGCGTGGGCGTGAAGCAGTCCGATAACGTTTTGCAAGTGAGCGCCGCGAATGACGCAGCACAGCCTATGGCCGGAACCTTTCGATCGCTGATCGACAACATGATTATCGGCGTCAGCGACGGGTTTGAAAAGAAGCTGGAGATTATTGGTGTGGGCTATCGGGCGAACGCTCAGGGCTCCAAGCTAAATCTCAGCCTGGGTTTCTCTCATCCCGTGGTCTACAACCTGCCCGATGGGGTGTCGGTGGAAACACCGGTCCAGACCCAGATCGTAGTCACTGGCGCTGATAAACAACAGGTTGGACAGGCAGCGGCCGAGATTCGAGCTTTTCGTCCACCCGAGCCTTACAAGGGCAAAGGTATTCGTTACGTCGGCGAGCATGTAGTTCGCAAGCAGGCGAAGAAGAAGTAATTGCGCCAAGCACAGAGTTTATTAAGATGAGCGAAAAAAAGACCGCCCGACGCCGCCGAAGCGTAAAAACGCGGGCAAGAATTGCCCGCGACCGCGAAAACCGGATGTGCGTATTCCGGACGCCGCGACACATCTATGTGCAGATCATCGATCCCTCGGGCAGTAAAGTCCTGGCCAGCGCTTCCTCGCTGGAAGCCCAAGTCAAAGCTGAGGTGAAAAACGGAGGCAATGTTGCCGCAGCGAGCGTGGTAGGTAAGCGCATCGCGGACAAGGCGAAGGCGGCAGGTGTGGAGCGGGTTGCATTCGACCGCTCCGGATTCAAATATCATGGCAGGGTAAAGGCCCTGGCTGAGGCCGCGCGAGAAGGCGGTCTTCAGTTTTAACTACTGAGAGGCACTGGACAGTCATATGGCCAATAGAGCAGACCAGATCAATTCTGACGGCGAAGGTTTCATCGAGCAGTTAATTAACGTGCGTCGAGTTGCCAAGGTTGTCAAGGGCGGGCGTATCTTCGGTTTTTCTGCATTGACCGTAGTCGGCGACGGCAAGGGTCGAGTCGGGATTGGTCGTGGGAAGGCACGGGAAGTGCCGGTCGCCGTTCAAAAAGCGATGGATGAAGCGCGACGGAACATGCGAAAAATTAATTTGCGAAAGGGTACTTTGCATTACGCGACCATTGGACGTCATGGCGCCGCGCGCGTCGTGATGCGCCCCGCATCTGAAGGCACGGGAATTATCGCGGGTGGCACTATGCGAGCGATATTCGAAGCGGCTGGAATAAAGAACGTGCTGGCTAAGATTATTGGAACCACAAATCCGGTCAATGTCGCTAGAGCAACGATCGCTGGGCTTGGCACGGTACGTAACGCACGTGAAGTCGCGTCACGCCGCGGTAAGTCGATTGAGGAAATTACAGGATAGGAAACAGACAGATGTCAGCGAAACGTATCAAGGTGACTCTGGTGAAAAGTAAGCACGGCCGCGGCGCACGACAACTTGCCTGTGTGCATGGGTTGGGATTGCGGCGCATCCATCAGACGGTAGAACTGGAAGATTCACCAATGGTTCGGGGAATGGTCAACAAGGTATCCCACCTGGTTCGGGTAGAGGAAAGCTGAAATGCGGTTGAACGAATTAAAACCAGCCGAGGGCTCACACCGCCCGGCCAAGCGCGTTGGGCGAGGGCCGGGGTCCGGCTTGGGTAAGACAGCGGGGCGTGGCATGAACGGGCAAAAATCCCGTTCTGGCGGGTATCACAAGATTGGTTTCGAAGGCGGGCAGATGCCATTGCAGAGGCGCTTGCCGAAGCGGGGCTTTCGGTCGCTGCTGCGGCGGAAGGTGGCTGAGGTTCGGCTACATGAGTTGCAACAAATTGAGGCCGGCGACATCGATCTCGCGGCGCTCAAGGCAGCTGGCGTTGTGAGACATGATGCGATCCGAGCCAAAGTCATCGCTTCAGGCAGTATTGACCGCGCCGTGGTGCTGCGTGGCGTCAGTACTACCCGCGGTGCGCGGGAGGCCATTGAGCAGGCTGGAGGAAAGGTCGAGGCCTGACACCATGGCAGCATCCCCCCTCGCAGGTCTCGGAAAAATGACGGAGTTGCGCCAGCGTATTGTTTTTGTGCTGGGTGCGATGGTTATCTATCGTTTGGGCTCCCATATACCCATTCCGGGTGTCGATCCCACGGCGGTAGCAGCGCTTTTTGCGCAGACTCGCGGCTCGATTATCGATGTTTTTAATATGTTTTCCGGCGGCGCCCTGAAGCGCCTGTCTGTGTTTGCTCTTGGCGTGATGCCCTATATTTCGGCATCAATCATTATCCAGATGATGACGTCGGTCATTCCTCAGCTTGAACAGTTAAAGAAAGAGGGGGAATCGGGTCGACGGAAAATTACCCAGTACACAAGGTACGGCACTGTGGTGTTGGCAACCTTCCAGGGCCTCGGGATCGCTATCGCGATAGGGGGTCAGCAGGCGGGCGGCTCACCTGTGGTATTAATCCCTGGAATTGGCTTTACCATCACCACTGTCGCTGCGTTGGTGACTGGAACGATGTTCCTGGTGTGGTTGGGCGAACAGATTACTGAGCGGGGTATAGGCAATGGAATCTCGCTAATCATTTTCGCGAGCATTGTTGCAGGGCTGCCTTCCGCGGTAGCTGGAACTTTGGAATTGGCGCGTACCGGTGCGTTTAGTCCGCTCGGGGTGTTAGCGCTATTTGTGGGTGCAATCGGCGTGACCGCGGTCGTGGTTTTTGTCGAGAAGGGACAGCGGCGGATTACCGTCAATTACGCCAAACGACAACAGGGGCGACGTATGCTCGCTGGCCAGTCCAGTCATTTACCGCTCAAGCTCAACATGGCAGGGGTGATTCCCCCAATCTTTGCGTCTAGCATCATTTTATTCCCGGCTAGTCTGGGAAGCTGGTTTGGCCAGACTGACGGCATGGGCTGGCTGCGAGATATCTCAACCACGTTGTCGCCCGGTCAGCCCATTTATACCCTGGTGTATGCGGGCATGATCGTATTTTTCTGCTTCTTCTATACCGCGTTGGTGTTTAACCCGAAAGAAATTGCGGACAACCTGAAAAAGTCAGGGGCATTTGTGCCCGGGGTTCGACCGGGAGTTCAGACCGCTGGCTACATCGATAAAGTGGTCTCCCGCCTTACCCTGGCTGGAGCGGTCTACCTCACCGTTGTCTGTTTAATCCCCGAAATGATGATCGTGAAGTGGAGCGTACCTTTTTATTTTGGTGGCACCTCACTATTGATCATCGTCGTGGTCATGATGGATATGATGTCTCAAATCCAGTCCTATCTGATGTCCAGACAATACGAAAGCCTGATGAAGAAATCTTCGCTGGTAGGTGGCATGGGAATGCCGCGTTAGGAAAATACTAGGAGAGAGCCAATGAAAGTACGCGCATCGGTCAAGAAAATGTGCCGCAACTGCAAGATAATTCGCAGAAACGGAAGTGTACGGGTTATTTGTGTTAATCCTAGGCATAAACAGCGCCAGGGTTAAACAAGGAGCCGAACCGCTTGGGAATCAACATTAAGAGGCAAGAACAGTGGCACGTATAGCAGGAATTAATTTACCAGCCCACAAGCATGTCGAAATCGCTTTGACGTCGGTTTATGGAATAGGCCGAATCACAGCGCAGAAGGTCTGCGATGACGCTGGTATTGGCCGGAGCACCAAGGTGCACGACCTTTCAGAGGATGACGCAGATCGACTGCGCTCCCAGGTTGCCGCCATCCCTGTCGAGGGTGACTTGCGCCGGGAAGTGTCAATGAATATCAAAAGGCTGATGGATATGGGCTCTTACCGGGGCATGCGGCATCGCCGCGGCCTGCCAGTACGCGGCCAGCGGACATCAACCAACGCACGCACGCGTAAGGGCCCGAAACGGCCGATTCGAAAGTAACACCAGGAACTAATTAATGGCCAAGGCAAAAACTAAGAAACGCACCAAGGCGAAAGTTCGAAAGAACGTGTTAGAGGGTGTAGCGCATATTCATGCAACTTTCAATAACACGATCATCACCATTACCGATCGACATGGAAACGCCCTTGCATGGGCCACGTCGGGCGGTGCCGGCTTCAGGGGCAGTCGTAAGAGCACCCCCTTCGCAGCCCAGGTAGCCGCTGAAACTGCAGGCCGTAGCGCGCAGGAATTCGGCATGAAACAGCTCGACGTCAAAATCACGGGCCCGGGCCCGGGCCGGGACTCATCGGTTCGAGCTCTTAATAACCTTGGTTTTGAGATCAACTCAATCACCGATGTGACGCCGGTTCCCCACAACGGCTGTCGCCCACCCAAGCGTCGGCGCGTCTGACAAAGAGATACTGATATGGCCAGATACAGAGGACCTACTTGTAAGCTTGCCCGCCGGGCCGGCACGGACCTGTTCCTAAAAAGCCCAGTTCGTTCGCTGGACTCCAAGTGCAAGTTTGATCGCCCGCCGGGCTTTAAAGCAGGCGCTCGCCGACCGCGGGTAACCGTGTACGGGACCCAGCTACGCGAGAAGCAGAAGTTGCGTCATATCTATGGGTTGATGGAAAAGCAGTTCCATAGTTATTACCTTGCGGCTGCACGTGCCCAAGGTTCTACAGGTGAAAAACTACTCCAGCTACTGGAATCCCGACTCGATAGCGTTGTTTATCGGATGGGTTTCGGTATTACCCGAGCCGAAGCTCGCCAATTGGTTGGGCATAACGCCATCCTGGTAAATGGAACCAGGGTTAACATTGCTTCCTATCAGGTTAAACCTGGCGACGAACTCTCGATCCGGGAGAAGAGCCGTACCCAACTGCGAATCAAATCAGCCCTTGATATTGCAGAGCAATTGGGTTTTGTTCCTTGGATTGATGTGGAAACTAAGGGATTCAAGGGTGTTTTTAAGGCAGTGCCCGACCGTGCCGAATTATCGCAGGAGATAGATGAGTCATTGGTCGTCGCGTTGTACTCCAAGTAAATCCGTTGTTTGATTTTTTTGCCGTCTGACCATAGGCCGGTCAGACAAAATAGTTACTGAAACTGAAGTACCAAACATTCCAGAGGTAAGCATTCTATGCCCCAAGCCAGAGAAGAATTTCTCAAGCCAACAGTGATCAACGTTGATACGGTTGATGATACCCGCGCCCGCGTTACCCTAGAGCCCCTGGAGAGAGGATTCGGTTATACGCTCGGACATGCGTTGCGCCGCATTCTGCTGTCCTCAATGCCAGGAGCGGCGGTTACGGAAGTGCGCATTGACGGGATTAGCCACGAATACTCGGCAGTCCCGGGCGCGCAGGAAGACGTCATTGCCATTCTCCTAAACCTTAAGAATCTCGCGGTCCGCATGCACAACCGCGATGAAGCGGTGCTAAGGGTCTCGAAAAAGGGCCCTGGTGCTGTGACGGCAGGCGACATCCAACTCGATCACGATGTCGAAGTAGTTAACCCAGATCACCTGCTGGCTAATCTTTCGGCTGAAGGCGAGCTTAATATGGAGATTACGGTTAGCACAGGTCGGGGTTACCAGGTTGTGGAATCTGACCCTGAAAACACGGAAACCCGCGGCGTTGGGATCTTGCGCCTAGACGCGTCTTACAGTCCGATCCGTCGAGTGTCCTACACGGTCGAAAATGCCCGGGTCGAACAACGTACCGACCTTGACAAGTTGGTCATGGAAATCGAGACCAACGGTGCGATTGATCCCGAGGACGCGGTGCGCCGTGCCGCAACCATCCTGCACGAGCAGATTTCGGTTTTTGTGCGCCTCGAGGAATCTGAGCAGTCGGATACCCAGATTCTGGAGGAGAAAATAGACCCGGTGCTGCTGCGCTCTGTGGATGATCTCGAATTGACGGTCCGATCGGCGAACTGCCTCAAGGCGGAGAATATCTACTACATCGGTGACCTCATCCAACGAACTGAAGTGGAGTTGTTGAAAACACCTAACTTGGGTAAAAAGTCCCTGACAGAAATCAAGGACGTGCTGGCAACGCGTGGCCTGTCCTTGGGGGTTAAACTTGAGAATTGGCCACCTGCGTCCCTGCAGCGGGAAAAACATGAAGGCCTACACTGAATAAAGTCCGGAGAGACGGTTATGCGTCATCAGAAAACTGGCCGCCAACTCGGCCGTAATTCAAGTCATCGTAAAGCCATGTTTGCGAACATGGCGGTGTCACTTTTCACCCACGAGCAGATTCGAACAACCTTGCCCAAGGCCAAGGAATTGCGGCGGGTTGCAGAGCCGCTGATTACACTGGCTAAGAAGCCCACGGTTGCAAACCGGCGGCTCGCCTATGCCCGACTGCGTGATCGTGACGCTGTAGGTAAACTTTTCGATACGCTGGGGCCACGTTTTCAGGACCGCGCCGGAGGTTACACTCGAATTCTTAAGTGTGGAGTCCGATCTGGCGATAACGCGCCAATGGCATTTGTGCAGTTGCTAGACCAACCGGAGTCCAGCGATGCGGCAGAATAAATCCAAATCTTAACGACTTCAACCCCGCCCCCTGGCGGGGTTTTTGTTGGCCGCACACCACAGGGTTTTTGCAAAACGTCAATCTTTCACACCCGAAGAACTCAGTTTGGCCAGGCCCTTGCGATTTCTCAGCCAGTATCAGATATTGATCAATGCGCGGTGGCGCAAGCTCGAGTTTTGAAACCGTCGCTTACTGAGGTGAGCCTGATATATTCCTGAGTGCATCCCTGACCGTAACGCCAGTTTAAATAAGGACACCTGATGAAAGATCGTGAGTATGCAATTGATGGCCGAACCGGAATCTTACATGGCGCAACCGTCCTCCTTTCATCACACTGCGACATGCGTCCGGCGGGGATTGAGATTGACTTGCTGGTGATCCACGCTGTCAGCCTGCCGCCGGGTGAGTTCTACACATCTGATGTGATCGACCTTTTTATGGGTAGCCTGAATCCAACAGCTCAGCGGGGATACGACGAGTTGGCGACGAGTCGGGTTTCAGCTCATTTTCTGGTGAGTCGGGAAGGGCAGATCTTCCAGTGTGTGTCGATCATGGAGCGTGCGTGGCATGCCGGCCTCTCGGTGTTTGGGGGCAGAGAACAAGTCAACGATTTTTCGGTTGGCATCGAGCTGATTGGGAGCGATGCGTGTGCTTTTACCAATCATCAATACGATAGTCTGTGCCAACTGACCAAGGCTATCATGTCGATCTGCCCTGGAATAACCTTGGACCGAATCGTCGGGCATTCTGATATAGCGCCAGGACGCAAGACCGATCCGGGACCTCAATTTGACTGGAAACGGTACTTCGCTTCAGTGGGCTCGTGATGGGGTTTAGCTGCCGCTAACAGAAAACGTCAGGTAAGCCGATTACCCGGTCGGCACCTATTTGACTTGTGACTTGCTGTGTTGCCAGAGGATGTCAGGTCGACCGGCGAGTTGATTCAGACTGCGTGCCATCACGAAAAGCAGGTCCGACAGGCGGTTAATGTATTGTCGAGAGATATCGGATATGGCATGGCCATCGTCGACAGAAACAAGGGCGCGCTCGACACGCCGGCAGGTGCTGCGTGCGACATGACAATGGGCGGCCGTACGCGCGCCGCCGGGCAGTATGAATTCCTCCAGTGGGGCTAAGGATTCGTTCAGGCTATCAAGCATTTCCTCGATTGCGACGACCCGTTCGGAGTTGACAAGAACATGTCCGGGCAGGCTGAGCTCGCCTCCCAGATCAAAGAGGGTATGCTGGACCGAGACAAGGAACTCATGGATCTGTTCGGGCAGGGGTTCGGTCATCATCAGCCCAATCAGGCTGTTCAGTTCATCAACCTGACCCATAGCTTCAACCCGGGTCGAGGTCTTTGGTACCCGGGAGCCGTTACCCAGTCCTGTTGTCCCATCATCTCCGGTTCGGGTGTAGATCTTACTTAGTCGTTTTCCCATAAAGAGTCCGTCGTTTGATTTTGTTGTCAATAGTAAATCAACCTGGGTCTCGAAAACAGGCTATCGCCCGGAAATCATTGACGTTGGTACGGGTTGGGCCTGTGACTACCGTGTCACCAAGTGCTGCAAAAAAAGCGCCGGCATTGTTATCAGCAAGGTAAGTTCCCGGATTCATTCCGAGCAACTTGGCCCGGCTCAGTGTATCGGGAGTGATGATGGCGCCGGCGACCTTGCTCGCGCCATCAATGCCATCGGTATCACAGGCGATAGCGAAAATGTTATCCATGCCATCCAACTCAATTGCCAGGGCCAGCAGGTATTCCTGGTTGCGCCCGCCGGTCCCTTGCCCCTTGACCACAACTGTGGTTTCTCCCCCGGATAGCATCACGGTCTTGGGCCCAATCCCGGAAAATGGGTCGGAACCGATAACCAGCCGCGAATGGACGCACGCGAGTTCCCGCGCGATGCCTTCCTCGGCGTCACCGCGGTTGATGACCATGAGCCCTCGCTCCTGCGCATGTGCGGCGGCAGCAGCCAACGCGTCTGCGGGCGTGGCAATAATAGTCAGCCTTGAGTGGCTGAGCTGGACGTGTCCTGGGGAGGGGCTTTCGGATGTCGGGGCTCGCAGTACAGCATCCACCGCTTTTGGAACCTCGATTGCATACTTCGCGAGTATGGCCACAGCCTGATCAATGGTTGTTGGGTCGCCTGTGGTTGGGCCAGAGGCAATAGTGGCAGGGTCATCACCGGGAACATCGGAGATGACCAGGGCCTCGGTTCGGGCTGGATAAGCCGTCCGGGCCAGGCGCCCTCCTTTGATGTTAGATAAGTGCTTGCGGACAGTGTTGATTTCGTGAATCGAAGCGCCACAGACCAATAATTGGCTTGTGATCGACTGTTTCTGTTCCAGGCTGATGCCCGGCAGCGGTAAGCTGAGCAGGGAGCTCCCCCCGCCTGACAGTAGACACAGCAGAAGATCGTCCGGGCCAAGGTTGTTGGCAAGGTCAAAAATGCGCTGGGCGCCGGCCTGTCCAGCGGAGTCAGGAACAGGATGTCCGGCTTCAATGACTTCGATCAAATGGCAGTCAAGCGCGTGGCCATAAGGCACCAGCACGAGCCCTTCCAGTGGCCCGGGCCAAAGTTTTTCCAAGGTCTGCGCCATTGATGCGCCCGCTTTTCCGGCGCCGACGACTACCACTTTCCCTGTGGGGGGTTGTGGCAGCGAACCGGCCATATTTCCTGATGGATCGGCCCGTGCCACGGCATGGGAAAAAAGATCTAGCAACAGGTTTCGAGGCCCGGTATCGAAGAGTATTGCATTCATCAGTTAGTGGTCGGTTGGCTACATGAGTTTGTAGAAGACGGCGGCCGCAGTGCATTATGCATGATGGTGTTTTTAGGCTGACTAGGTCTTGGCTCGAACCCTTGACTGCGCGCCGAGTCTGGTTAAGTATTGTCATGGGGTTGCACAGTTGCCGTCAAAAAGGGCATGCTTGTAGGATTGCTTCAATTAAATAGATTTCCTGGAAGGAGGATTCATGTATCAATACGAGGCCTACGAGGATCCAATCCAACGCCCACGTTACACGGGCTTGGCGACCTTTATGCGTGCGCCCTACCGGGAAACCTGGCAGGGGATTGACATCGGCCTCATTGGAGTGCCCTTTGACGGCGGTGTGACCAATCGCCCTGGCGCCCGGCACGGGCCGCGTGAGATCCGCAACCAGTCGAGCCTTATGCGCCGACGCAACCAGTCCAGTGGCATAGCCCCTCATGACATATGCACTGTCGCAGACCTGGGGGACGCCTGGGTGCAGTCGCCTTTTCACCTGGAAAAAAGCCTAGACGAAATCCAGGCGTTCTTCGCTCGGGTTTATGAGGATGGTATCGTTCCGGTCTCCGCCGGAGGCGATCATTCGATCAGTTTGCCGATTCTTCGGGCGATTGCCGCGGATACTCCGGTCGGACTGGTGCATTTCGATGCGCATTGCGATACGGGAGATGATTATCTCGGTTCAAAATTTCACCATGGAGCACCTTTCCGCCGTGCCGTCGAGGAAGGCCTGGTGGACCCGAAACGCACCATCCAGATCGGCATCCGCGGTTCACTGAACGATCTTGATCAGTGGCAGTTCAGTCATGAATCGGGGATGCGGGTCATCTATATGGACCAGTTCTACGAGATGGGCGTCAAGGCTGTGATCGAAGAGATTCATCGTGTAGTGGGTGAGGGGCCCTCGTACCTCACCTTCGACGTAGATGGCCTGGATCCGGTCTATGCTTCGGGTACCGGTACGCCAGAAGTCGGCGGTTTCAGTACTGTAGAGGCACAGTTGATGATTCGTGGGTGCCGGGGCATGAATCTCGTAGGCGGTGATCTGGTTGAGGTTGCGCCACCGTTTGATCCCAGTGGTAATACCGCGCTGACGGGAGCGACCATGATGTTCGAGATTCTGTGTGTCGTAGCCGACGCAGTGTCTTCTCGTAAACTCGCCTGAAAGAAAGCACAAGATCATACTTGAGAACGCGGAAGGCAATCCAGTTGGGGTAACGGATCATCCGATTGACTGGTGCGCAGGGCGCAGTCGACTTTGATCCGGTAAATTCCCTTAATCAAAGAGAGTGCTCGGACACACAGGTGGTTGAGGCCTGGCGAACTCGAATTCTTCAGGCAGGGTAATTATGTACGATTGGGGTCGAAGAACGCTGGAGTTACGTCGTAACTAAAGTGAGCTAAAGGTCCTGATACAACGCCATTTGAGGAGGTATCAATATGCGCAGGCTGACCACTGCTGCTCTGCTGTTGTCGGTAATGGCTGCCGGGGAAATAGCCATGGCGGAGGGTAATCTGTCACGCCGCCCGGTTGCGTTGCCGACGTTGGAACTCGCTACTGGAGACGGATTTGGCATTTCCCAGACAGAGTACCAGATAGAGACCGGCAAGGCCTATAAGCTGGAGATAAAATCTACCGGGATCGAGGAGTGCGCGTTCAGGGCAGATGACTTTTTTCGTAATATCTGGTTGCGCAAGATTGAGGTTGGCGGCCTCGAGATCAAGACGGCACAACTGAATGAGCTTGAATTTGAGGCCGAGGGCGAAGCGGAAATATTTTTTGTTCCGATTAAGCCTGGCCGATACCCCTACGGATGCAGGGGTCTCGAAGATCGTGGCCTGTCAGGAATGTTTATCGTTCGTTGATGCGTATGGAACTTGTGTTACATCCGACAGTTTGACTCGGCCGAATCGATTCCCAGCGTGTCGAGATTATTTAACCGGTGCAAGAATCCCGGTAGGGGTGCCTGAGCGACCACGGCGTTGTGTAGATACAGCAATAGCGGCTGCCGTAATTGGTGATCCCACGGGCGAAAAGTGCCCGGAGCACCCTTATAGGCATCAAAAGTCATATCGTCTGACCTGAGAAACCGTTTGATGATTGAGGGTTCGGTAGAGTTGGTGCGCGTAATCGCCTCCACAATGGTTTTTACCGCAGCCCAACCGGCATAGTCGGTATCGGTCATGTGGCGTTTGGCAACGCGATCGAAGCGCTGATTCAACTGCGGTGCCCCATACCGTTCCCAGGTCCAGTGCCAGGCCCCTGCACGCAATCCTTCAGAACCAACAATCAGAGTAGGTTTCTGGGTCTGGTAAGGTACGTAGCGGCCAAACTCACCAACCGAGTCGGCCAGGAAGATCACATCAACACGTGCCCCGCTGGTAATCAGGGCCACGTTGTTCTTCTCGCGAATGCGTGGGTCATTGCTCAGCACAAATGAGCGCCGATCAACTTGTTTAAGGCGGAACTTGGCCGCAGCCTTCACAAAGCTATCGGCCAGCAGTTGGTCATTCGGTGCGTCTCCTTGGAGTATCAGGACCCTTTTCCAGTTTTTGCTGGAAAGAAATTGCGCGAGCGCGTCCATCAGCATGGCATCGCTGGGTACCGTATGAAAGAGCGTTGGCGAGCATGCTGATCCGCGCAGTATGTCGTCAGCATGCCGGGCGTTGAGCACTATTATGGACTGGTCTTTCAGTGATTGTCCGATTTCCAAAACTTCAGCCAAAGGCAGATCGGCAATAAAGACAGTGGCTCCGGTATTGATAAGTGAAGTGCGGATTGCATCGACTGCCGACTCGCCAGGGTTCAACGCCTGTTCTTTGAGGGTAAATCGAAGCCCCAATCGCCTACCTTTGACTCGGCTCTCGCGCAGGGCTGTTTTGACCCCCTGTAGGGGCCGTTGCTGGTTGCGTAGAACAAGGCCGGTGTAAGCCCGGTGCCTTCGATAAGTGCTGTCATCGTCCCGATAAAGGTAGATAAACTCAAAGTCTTGTGTTGCAACTGTAGCCGAAACTGCGCTAGCGCCTAACCAGAGTGCAAGCATCTGCACCAGCACGATATGCCCAGGTTTAATAGTCATCAATCAGTACTCCGTAGGGCACCCGACCTACGGGGATAGATTTAATTACCTTGAGAGTAGTCGTGTCGATGATCGAGATATCGTCGGACAGGCCGTTGGCAACATAAAGTTTCTTCTCGTCATGGGTCAGGCTGAGCCCCCAGGCACGCCGGCCCACTAGTATGTATTCGATAATTTTCCGGGACGCAACATCCACCACTGCTACGTGGTTAGCCCTGCCAAGCGCAACGTAGGCGCGTGATCCATCCCGCGTAATCAAAAGGTCTACCGGGGTAACCTGTTCCTTGCGAAAGCCGGTAGGCAGAAATGCAATATCGCCGGTAAGTTTGAGCGACACGACATCGATAATATTGACCACACCCGCGAGCTCAGCAGATACCCAGAGTTCCTGTTCGTCGGGCGTCAATGCGAAGCGTCGTGGACGCGTATCCACCAGGATGTCCTTGATTATGGTACCGGCGCTCACATCAATGACGTGTATTAGATCAGCAGCCTCGGAGGCAACAAAAACCAGCCGCCCGTCTGAGGTAATTTGGACTCCTTCAGGTTCCTCACCGGTTAAGAACTCCCTTACAAACTCGCCAGTATCTATGTCGTACACCGAGGCAGCTGCGTCCTCTTCGTTGGAGACGTAGAGGTGAATGCCATTAGGGTGTAAGTCGAAGGTCTCGGGCGCGGCCACATTGCGTATTCGGCCTACAAGCTCTTGTGTTGCTGTATCGTAGATTGCAATGACGTCGTCGTCGGCACAACCAACGAAAAACGCCTCGCGGCTCGCGGTAAAGTGCATACCGCGGGGCCGGGCACATGAAGGGAATGTTCGAATTATCTCGTCATTGCTATCTAGCACCGTGATGGTACTGCTTTTCTCGTTGGCCACGAAACGAAGTCCCGTATTTTTCCCAAGGACAGGTGCTATGTTTGTAAGCAACGCGACAGTGAGTACTGCCGCGGCTGCAAACAAGTGCGGCTTTGGGCGCATCGATTCTTTTTTCACGCTACGTTGTACCTACGCCCTGGGTCAGAATCAGCATTCATCAATCTCCCTTCGAGATACCTCCCGTTGTCGGGCGGGCTGATAGCCGTGACGCATTGTAGCGCCACGCGGCGAATGTGAAAATTAGCACCAGACAACTGGCAGTGATTATCAAGGCCTGTGTGTTCAGCTTTAGGTAAAGCGTGTGGCGCAGTAACTCGACAGCGTAAGTAAACGGATTCATCGTGCAGATCCAAAAGATCAACTCACTCGATTCCCGCATACGCCACAGCGGGTACAGCGCTGATGACAGAAAGAACATCGGAAAAATGACAAAGTTCATGATCCCTGCGAAGTTTTCCAGTTGCCGAATCGTTGCGGATAAGGCAAGGCCAATAGCCCCGAGCATCAGGCCACTCACAATCAACGCTGGTAGCAGCGTAAGCCACGCTGCGGCCGGGATGTCGATCACCGTAAGTTCGGCGATCAGTAGAAAAGCGTATACCTGAAACAGTGAGATCACAGTGCCAGCTGTCAGTTTCGCCAACAGTAGGTAACTGCGGGGTAGGGGGCTGGTCAACAGCAGGCGCATGCTTCCCATTTCTCGGTCATAGACAAGTGCTAGTGAGCTCTGCATACCATTGAACAGTTGGATCATGGCAATCAGGCCGGGGACGATATAGGTTTCATAGGTGATATAGGTTTCATAGGGGGGCGTAATCGATACTCCAAGAATACTGCGAAAGCCAGTGGCGAAGACCAGAAGCCAGATAAGTGGGCGGACCAGGGCTGAGATAAAACGGGTTCGCTGGTGAACAAAGCGCAGTGACTCGCGCCAGATAATAGCCGCAAGCGCAACCGTATAGGGGTGTCGGGAATCCGTTCTCACGACGTTAGCTGGCGAGGTTCTCGTCAGCGCCAGTCAGGCGTTCGAACAACGATAGCACTGTAGGACAAGTATGTTGTCTCAATAGTTGGTTCACTGGGCCAGTGGTGCGTACCTGCCCTTCGTGTAGCACCACTAGGTCATCTGATTCACGAATCTCGTCAACGAGGTGGGATGCCCACAGTACCGTGATATTCTCACTGGTGGTCAGTTGGTGCACATGCGCAACGAGTTCGTTGCGTGTCCGTATGTCGAGGCCAACGGTGGGCTCATCCAGAATCAGGACCGCAGGCTGGTGGACCAGGGCCCGAGCAATTTCTAGGCGTCGACGGTGCCCACCGTTGAGATCGCGGACTTTGTCGCGACCTCGGTCGGCGATATTCATTAGCTCAAGCGCTTGGTTTATGTTCCGGCGTGCGTCGCTTCCCCACCAGCCCCGCAGCGCAGCTCCATAAACCATGTTTTGTTCGATAGTGAGGTCAAGGTCCAACGCTGATTGCTGGAAAACGATCCCGACCCGCGCCAGGGCCTGACGCGGGTGTTTTCGCATGTCAATGCCGGAGATGGAAATTTCGCCGTCGCACTCTCCGAGGAGACCTATCAGGAGGGATAGCAGGGTAGATTTACCTGCACCGTTTGGTCCCAGTAGCCCTGTGAATTTCCCTGCCCGGGCTTGGAAACTGGCACCGGCGAGGACCGGTTTATCGCCGTAGTTAAAAGAAAGGTTGCTGACTTTGATTCCGTCGGGTAATTCCATCAGCGTATCTTAGAGTATCAGAGCGAACGATTGCTGTTAGCAGTGGGGAAGGCTCCACAATAATGACTGCCCCTGCACGATGCTACAGTCCAGGCTCTACACCTTAAGCCGTCGTAAGCCTACGGTAGACGGAATTGATAAAACCATATTAATACTATGGTTGATGGGAAAGTAGAGTTGATCTATCGTAGGATTACTGCGGTGGGATTGCACTTATGTTCTCCAGTCAGCGATCTCGCCAAAGAGTAAAGTCACAGCCGTTGGCAATAAGGTGTGGCGACCGGGGGGCATCTTCCACCGAGCCGACCAGTTAGCCTACAGCAAGAAAGAGGAGGGTTTGAAAGAATGGCAACAAGAAAGATGAGTTTCCGCAGTGTTTCCGCCTTGAGTGCCGTGGCACTGCTGGCAATGGCGCCGATCACGGCCTATTCCGAGACAGGGAGTGGCACTTTATACGGAGATATGCATACCGTAACCCAGGACATGCTGAACCGCGCGGCAGGAGATGGAAACAACTTCCTGCATACCAACGGCAATTACGATCAGACCCGATATTATCCGGCTCGCCAGATCAATGCGTCTAATGTGGGGGATTTGCGGCCAGCGTGGATTTTTCAGACTGAAGTTGTCGAATCGATGGAGACCAGTCCTATCATCGTCGACGGGGTGATGTATGTCACAACATCGTTTAACCATGTATACGCATTGAATGCTGAGACTGGTGAACAGATTTGGCACTACAAGCATAAGATGGGACCGATTACGACGTATTGCTGCGGGCCAAATAACCGCGGCGTCGCTGTATATGGCGACATGGTCTACATGGGTACGTTGGACGCTAGGTTGTTGGCATTGGATGCCAAAACCGGAAAACTGCTGTGGAATGTCGAGGTTGGTGATCCCGAACTGGGATACAGCGAAACGATGGCACCGACAGCGGTTAATGGCAAGATTCTGATCGGCACCAACGGTGGTGAATATGGTATCCGCGGTTTCGTCAAGGCCTACGACTGGAAGACCGGCGATCTGTTGTGGCACTTCCACACAACACCGGAAAACTCGGTTGGTGTTTGGGCAACCCACGACGCGACCGGTCGCGATATGCTGCGCGACATCGACACAGAGAAGAATAATCTCAAGGCCCAGGGCGATCCGTACAAAACGCTCGGTGGTGGTGTCTGGCAGAACCCATCGATCGATCTTGCCAACAATCGGGCGTATTTCGTAGCTGGTAACCCTTCGCCAGACCTCGATGGCTCCCTGAGACCGGGGGATAACCTCTACACGAACTCTCTAATCGCTGTGGATCTGGATACTGGTGAGTATATTTGCCACTTCCAGTACATCGCACATGATGTATGGGATCTTGATGCAGTTAGCCCAACAATTCTGACTGATGTCATGGATAACGATGGTAATAGCGTGCCTGGTGTGTTGCACGGCGGCAAGACCGGTCATGTCTATGTGCATCGGGCGGATGACTGCAGTCTGATCCGCCACTCCGAGGCAATGGTGCCACAGGAGAATATGTGGGTCTTGCCGACTGCCGAAGGGAAGCGGATGTTGCCTGGGGCGAATGGCGGGGTCGAATGGTCGCCTATGACTGTTGATCCAAACCTGCGTCTGACTTATGCCATCAACCTGCACCAGCCAATGACTTACCACGTGGAAAGTTCACCGTATCCGGAAGGCAAGTTGTGGCTTGGCGGCGCGTTCAAAGTCATTGCCGACGAGGAGCAGTGGGGCAACGTAACGGCTGTTGACTACGACACTGGTAACATCCGTTGGAAAGTGAAGACTCAGCAGCCAATGATCGGTGGGATTCTGGCAACTGCTGGCGGTGTGGTGTTTGCCGGAGAAGGCAACGGCCTGTTCAAGGCCTACGATTCGGAAACCGGCTCAGTGCTATGGAAGTTCCAGGCAGGCGCTGGCGTAAATGCACCTCCCTCCTCCTATACTGTGAATGGAAAGCAGTACATCGTAGTTGCTGCCGGTGGTAACGTGCAGTTGAACTTCAAGCGCGGCAACAACATTATCGCTTTCGCGCTGCCCGATTAAGGCAAGCTGATAATTGGTAACGCTGTAAACGGGGCCGGCCCAGTGCCGGCCCCGTTTTTTTAAGTCCATCGGCGAGTAACTGGGTGCTAGGTTATGGCGAGAAAATTTTATACCGTCGCTTTGATGCTGTTAGGTATGCAACTCTCTACCCAGGCTGCGGCGCAGGCCGGTGTCAGTGCGGCGACCTGTATGAGTTGTCATGGTGCCCAGGGCCTCCCCTTGGGCCCCACCATACCCGTCATTCAGGGGCAGCACTTTTACTACCTCTATGTGCAGCTCAAAGACTACAACTCCGGCCTCCGCGCGAACCCGATCATGTCTGCGATGGCCGCTGATCTCTCACGTGATGACATGAAAGCACTCTCCCAGATGTTTTCCGAGGCAGTTTGGCCAAATATGGGTTTCAGCGCATCTGAAGACCAGGTGTCAGCAGGTGAAAAAGCCCTGGTAGCCGGGCAGTGTGTTCAATGCCACCGGGGTGGGTTTGAAGGTGACAGCCGAGTTCCCCGGCTGGCCGGGCAACAGGTGGAGTACCTGGAAAAGACTATGCAGGATTTCAAAAATAAGATACGGCTGAACTCGCCAGCGAAAGGCGCGCTATTGGGAGCGTATTCGGATGAAGAAATTCGGGCAATGGCAGAATATCTTGCTGACCTGTAAGGCGCCTTGTCCGGGGAGCGCCTTCACAGCCGAGCCTTTACTAGTTAAGAACATTGCAATTGACTTTGCCGGGTTGACGGGCGTACCATGAAATCGTCGGAAGGTCCTTTCTGGATAAACCATCAACTGGGGGATAGTACTATGAAAGTTTGGAAGCGACCGGTGATTCGGGAGATTCAAGTTGGTATGGAAATCAACCTCTATGTCTGCGCAGACTTATAGCGTATAGATTTTGCTGTCCTGCCGGTGACGCCGAGTTGGAGTACGCGCCACAGGCAACCAGGTCTGCCCGTCTGCTGAATCACTTCAGCTAACGGAATTGTGATTCGGGTTCTCGTTCTCGGGGCGGCGGCAGGCGGCGGCTTCCCGCAGTGGAACAGTAACAGCGACGCCTGCAGGCGAGCCAGAGCAGGCGACCCGCAGGCTCGTCCATCGACCCAAGCGTCGGTCGCCGTATCCGTCGACGCAGAGCATTGGCATATCGTTAACGCGTCGCCGGACTTGCGCGCCCAAATAAACTGCCAGGCGCAGTTGCATCCCCGTGATGGTCTGCGATCCACCCCCATCTCCACAGTGGTATTGACCAATGCCGATGTCGATGCAATCGCTGGGCTATTGAATCTCCGTGAACGCACTCCGTTCAGGCTCTACGGACACCCACGGGTATTGCACGCCCTTAATCGGAATCCGATTTTCGAGGTGCTGGCACCGGGTGTTGTCGACCGAGTATCGTTAGAACTCAACAAGACAGTGACTCTGCAGGATGGCTTGATAATGGAGCCGTTCGCCGTGCCCGGCAAGATTGCACTGTTCATGGAAGAAGAAAAGCAGGAGTCGTTTGGTACTGAGGAAGGGGATACTATCGGGCTCGAGTTTCGCGACCACGCGGGCACACGTGTTCTTTTTGTCGGTAACTGCGCTGCAGTGACGCCAGAATTGCGTCGGCGAGTGGATGGTGCCGCTGTCGTCTTCTTCGACGGCACTTTGTGGCGCGATGACGAAATGCTGAACAGCGGCGAGGGCGCCAAGACTGGCCGCCGAATGGGTCACATCTCAATCTCGGGCGCTGATGGGGTGGTGGCCACTCTGGTGAATGCCGACATCGGCAGGCGAATTTTTATTCACATCAACAACACCAACCCGGTGTTGCTTGGTGGCAGCGCGGAACGTGCGATGGTTGAAGCGCAGGGTTGGGAGGTGGCTTATGATGGTATGGAGGTCTGCACAAAGTGACACTGCAGTCTTCTGAGCAACTAGAGCAACGCCTGTTTGAAATCGGTGCCGAACGGTATCATCACAACCACCCATTTCATGCGGCGATGCGTGATGGCGACTTGAGTAGAGGTCAATTGCAGGCCTGGGCTCTGAATCGGTACTATTACCAGAGTCGCATTCCAATTAAAGACGCCGCTCTCATGTCGCGAATGTTAGAGCTAGATTTGCGGCGCGAATGGTCACAACGAGTTGTCGACCACGATGGTGCACATGAAGGTCAGGGCGGAGTCCGCAAATGGATTGATTTATGTGAGTCTCTGGGGTTGTCAGGGGGGTATGTCGTGGCCGAAACAGGTGTTCTAGCGGCAACACGCTTTGCAGTGGATGCCTATGTCCACTACGTACGTGAACAACCACTATTGCAGGCTATCGCGTCCTCTCTCACTGAATTATTCGCACCCCAGATCATTGCTGAGCGAACGTCATCATTATTGGCCAACTATGATTTTATCGATGAAGGTACGCTCGAGTATTTTTCCGCGCGGTTGTATCAAGCGCCGCGAGATGCGGGCTTTGCGCTCGAGTATGTGAAACACCATGCGACCACTCCAGACTTGCGGCAGTCAGTTTGTGACGCACTGATCTTCAAGACTGACGTGTTGTGGGGTCAACTCGACGCGCTCTACTATGCATACGTTAGTCCGCGGCTAACCCCGCCGGGGGCGTTTCAACTTCCCGCAGAGTAGGCGCAATGAGTAGAACCACTGAGTTCAATTTGGATGAATACCCGGCACTGGTTGATTTCGTTCGCGCACAGTACGATGAAACACGGAGTCGCTGGGTTCTGCAGGCACCGGAGCGGATCTTGGTCATGGATGAGACCAGTAAGGAAATCGTTGACCGTTGTGATGGCACACGTTCAGTAGCAATGATCATTGACGGGCTGGCGAAGGAGTATGATGCACCGCGAGACGTTATCGAACACGATGTAATAGTGGTATTGAAACTATTGTCTGAGAAAATGTTCCTGGTCATGAAATAAGAATTCGATGACAGAATTTCCCACAAAGCTCAGACCACCGCTTGCTATGCTGGCTGAATTGACCCATCGATGCCCTTTGCAATGTCCATATTGCTCCAACCCGATCGCGCTTAATCGCCGCTCCGAGGAGTTGCCTACCGAGAAGTGGGAAGATGTAATTGGTCAAGCAGGAGACATGGGTGTACTCCAGATTCATTTGTCAGGCGGCGAGCCTACCTTGCGTAAAGACCTGCCGTCGATCGTAGCGGCAGCCAGGCAACATAACATTTATACCAACTTGATAACTGCCGGTGTTTTTCGGTCACGCCGTACCCTGAGCGATCTGGTCGATAGTGGCCTCGACCATGTTCAACTCAGTTTTCAGAGTAACGATGCGCCGAGCGCTGAACTGATAGGTAACCTGAAGGGCGCCCATGCGCATAAATTGCAGACTGCATCCTGGGTGCGAGAGCACGGCCTTCCACTCACCGTCAATGTGGTGGTGCATCGGCAGAACCTTGATTATCTCCAGGAAATCATAAAACTCTCTTACAAGTTGGGGGCGCACCGACTGGAGATCGCGAACGTGCAGTACTATGGCTGGGCATTGAAAAACCGAGCGAGTCTGATGCCTACCGAGAAACAGGTCAGAGATTCTGCTGCGATCGTTCATGGCGCGATTGAGTACTACAAGGGTTCGATGGCGATCGATTTCGTAGTGCCTGATTATTATGCCCGTCGTCCTAAACGGTGTATGGATGGATGGGGTAGCCAGTTTTTTGCGGTTACCCCCCGTGGCTTGGTACTTCCTTGTCACGCAGCGGAGTCGATCACTGGCTTGGATTTTTCTTCAGTGCAGGACCATTCGCTTAAATGGATCTGGCAATATGATAAGGCGTTCAATCGCTTCCGGGGCGTGGACTGGATGCGCGAGCCGTGCCGCAGTTGTGAGTATCGTGATCGGGATTTGGGGGGGTGCCGGTGCCAGGCGTTCGCCTTGAGCGGTGACGCGGCTGCAGCGGACCCTGTGTGCCAGTGGTCACCTCACCACGCCGAATTGACAGCGACAGTCGGATCTGAGAGCAAGTCAGGTGTTGAAAACTATTTTTACCGGGGCTTCTCGGCTTAAGACTTGACAATCGATCATTCCACAGCCCGGTGAAGGTTGAAACCCATTGACCTAGGTGGTTGACTGCTCGTTGGCGCACAATGCAGTCACGTAATTTGGAGGTAGGTTCTGGCTCTGCTAGGTTTTCAATCTCCCCTCGAAGGATGAATCGCAGGGTGAGAGAACAACCATCGGGCACGATAACAGCAACATCTGCAGGAAGGTCAAGGCGCTGCAGTTGGAGAGAACTTTAGGGCGGGAATGAGGGAGGCCCCCGGGCACCTGGGTGTGTCGGTCGGATGCCTCCAGACAACCATGCTGAATTTCACGAACAACATCTGGTTGAACTCGTCCGCAAAGCAATCACTGCCCAGCGCGCATTCGGATAATGGGATTCGGGCGATGGTGGAGCACCTGGCCGACTTGTAGAGAGTCATTTTCGGCGATGCATGGGGATTCCACCGTAAAAGATGCTGCCTACAATAAAAGTGCTCTCAGTTCCGGATCGGTAGCCAGGTCCCAGGCGGTCTTGCCCTCATTGTCAGTCATGGTCCGATCTGCCCCATGGTCCAGGAGAAGTTCAACAATGTGTTTGTGATCGCGCTGGGCAGCGATCATCAGCGCCGTCCGACCACGATCATCACGTGCGATGAGATCAGCACCCCGTCTCAGTAACAGATCTACAGTTTTCGCACCGTCGGACGGGGGCACTTCATTGGTGTGCCCGGATGCCCACATTAAAGCAGTCAAGGAATAGCCATAACGCGAGTCAACCGATTCCCCAGCGTCCAGTAAAATCTCAACAATACGGCTGAACCCCTTCGCCGCCGCATAAACTAAGGCGCCTTTTCCAGTGGCATCGACACCACCAATATTTGCACCAGCGTCAAGCAATAATTTCACAATTAGAAAGTTGCCGTTGTAGGCAGCTGCGATTAAGGGCGTTACTTTGCGCTTATTTACTGCGTTTGGATTAGCGCCGTGTTGCAAGAGAAGGTTAATGGTCCGGCGACGATTCTTTGTAACAGCCTGAAGAAGTGGGGTACTGCCGCGGACGTTGGTCGGGTCTACTATGGCTCCCTGATCAAGCAGGAACTCGAGGAATTGTTTCTCCCCATGCCGGGCTGCCCGCGCAACAGCTGTGTTTCCAAACTGGTCACGTGCCCTGATCGAGGCTCCGCGGGAGAGTAGTTCTTTGGCGACGCTGATACAGCCGCGGTCCGCCGCATCGAATAAAAAAAAATTAAGAGTGCGGGTATTCAGTTGATTCTGCTTGATCTGGAACCGGGCGCGCACGTCGTTACACGCCGGAGGCTCACCGGAAACTGCGGCGGTAGATCCAGTGCTGAGGGCGAGTAGAAGCGTGGCGACCCCGACACGCCATTGCAGCGACATCTTAGGACGACCAGGGCAGGTAGCGGTGGGCGAAAATCGCCGGCGGGAGTCATCCCAGTCAATCGCAGGAATCCCAATGCGTAACTTCGGATACTTTGGCACAACGGAAAAATAACCGATCGCATGGGGGAGAGCAAGTGTTCCAAAGTGGGCGTAACGCCGAGCGAGATGTCTCAAAACCTTAGGCAGTAGTGGAAAGGAGCTATTCCTTTGAGGCTAGGCTGGGGATCGTGCGACAAGTTTTAAACCTACAGGGCCGATGGTCTTTGCCTATGACGGCAATGGCCTGTCGTTGAAATCAGCCAAACAAGCGCGCCGTCTAAGGGCTATGCTTGATCTTCAGCCGGAAAACCAGGTTATGAGGGGGCCCTGGGCGACAAGTTAACTCGCACCTGTGTACGCGAACTGGAGTGTTTTCGGTAACCAGGACATTGGGCAGTCTTTCGCGGGGTGTACAGGAAGTCACTGATGGGTCGAGATTTTCCACCTGCTGATCTAGAAGTCGTGCATTGTGGCGCGGCAAACGTGATGGTGGGGAGCGGCTGCAATCAGCGAGTTGAAAGCAACGCTTGGCACCGATATAGCACTTTAGTGTGATGGGTCGACAATATTGACGTTTACGTAAACGTAAATCTATAATTTCGCTCGAAGAATTGACTGGTTTTGCACAGTTCTCGCTGATAAAGGAATCCCGTATGCCTCAATATGCCGCCCCATTGAAAGATCTGCGTTTCACCCTTAAGCATCTGGCAAATCTTGAAGAGATTGCGTCCTGGCCGGGGTGCGAGGATGCCACTCAAGACTTGGTCGATGCGGTGCTCGATGAGGCCGCGAAGTTCGCGTCAAACGTGCTCGCCCCGCTCAACAGGGCTGGGGATCAAACCTGGCCAACGGTGAGTAACGGTGAGGTCACAACCGTAAAGGGATGGAAAGAAGCCTACCGCCAGTTTATCGAAGCAGGTTGGACGGGCCTGGTTCTGGATCCCGAGTTTGGTGGCCAAGGGCTACCACAGACGGTCGCTTGTGCGGTACAGGAGATGTGGGATGCGGCAAATATGGCTTTTGGCCTTTGCCCGATGCTGTCACAGACTGCCGCCGAAGCTATTTTTCTTAAGGGGAGTCAGGAGCAAAAGGCGCTGTTCCTTCCACGGCTGGTGTCTGGAGAATGGACGGGCACTATGAATCTGACCGAACCGCAGGCAGGGTCAGATCTCGCAGCGGTACGCACCCGTGCGGTGCCTAGCGACAACGGAGATTATCTGCTGAGCGGGCAGAAGATCTTTATCACCTACGGCGAGCATGACCTCAGTTCGAACATCATTCACCTGGTGTTGGCGCGCACTCCTGAAGCTCCGGAAGGGGTTAAAGGGATATCGCTGTTCATTGTGCCCAAGTTCATTTTGGACGATAAGGGTGAGCTAGGCGCACGTAACGATGTCCACTGCGTTTCGCTCGAGCACAAGCTGGGTATCCACGGCAGTCCTACTGCGGTGCTCTCCTACGGAGATCAAGGCGGCGCGGTGGGATATCTTGTTGGCGAGGAGAACCGGGGCCTGGAGTACATGTTCATTATGATGAATCGGGCCAGGCATGCTGTGGGTATCGAGGGTTACGCGATCGCTGAGCGGGCCTACCAGCGGGCGCTGAACTTTGCTCGCGAGCGAGTCCAGGGCCGTGCGGTAGGGGCTGTCAGTAGCGAGCGTTCGCCGATTATTCGCCACCCGGACGTACAGCGCATGCTGCTCGACATGAGAAGTCGTATCGAGGCCATGCGGGCGCTTTCACTGTATACGGCTGCTGCCGCCGATCGCGCGAGTTACCATCCCGACCCCACCGAGCGCAGCCGCGGGCAGGGCTGGGTCGATACGCTGATTCCGGTTGTTAAGGGGTGGAGTTCCGAGGTGGGTAACGAGATTGCCGCTCTGGCCCTACAGGTGCATGGTGGGATGGGCTTTATCGAGGAAACCGGGGCCGCCCAGCATTACCGCGATGCACGAATTACCACGATCTATGAGGGGACTACCGGGATCCAGGCGGCAGATCTTGTGGGTCGAAAACTGCTGCGCGATGGCGGTGACACCGCGGCACAGGTGATCGACGGGATGCGCGATGAGCTCGCGCAGATTCGCGCATCGAGCGCTATCAATGTGGTGGAAATCGGTGTTGCGGTATCAAAACTGGTGGACAGATTGGGCGAGGCGAGCGAGGCATTGCTCGAACGTGCTACGCACGATCCCAGAGCACCTTTTGCAGCTTCGTTCAGCTACCTGATGCTCTGGGGAATCGCTGCTGGAGGCTGGCAGATGGCGCGGGCCGCTGAGGCCGCGCAGCGTTGTCTTGAGGCTGGTGATGGGGACAACGAGTTTTACCGATCCAAGCTACTGAGTTGCCTGTATTACGCCCGCCAGGTTGTTCCCCATGGTGAAGCCCATGCCCGTGCGGTGCTGGCCCCTGACTTGTCTTCACAGGAGATAGACGAACTTGTCGCCTGACGTCAGGCGAGTCTGAGTCCGTTGGCAACCGGTTGTTGTGGCTGCGCTAACACCACGGATCCGTCCGCCCGGGGAAAGCCTGTGACGAGACACTGCGAGCGGATCGGCCCGATCTGTTTTTCTGGAAAGTTAATCACGCCAATCACCTGTTGCCCAACCAGATTATCTGGCTGGTACAAATCGGTGATTTGAGCGCTGGATTTGCGTATGCCGATCTCCGGCCCAAAATCCACGTGCAGAATGTAGGCTGGTTTTCGCGCTTCTTTAAAAACTTCAACTGAGATTACCGTTCCGACACGAAGATCGACTTGCTCAAAGTCTGCCCAGCTGATGGTATCCATTGTGACTCCTTGTTTGGGCCAATCCGGTTTAGGTGGCCCGGGGTGGCGTGATGCCGAGTTGGTCGCGAAGGCCTTGGATTTCTCCAATCTGTTCAAGCGCATGACGCTGGGGAATGATCTCGTCGAGCCATCGAGTGAGGGGCATCAGTAGTGGATCGCTGAGATGCTGCTGTAGCAGGGCGATGATGCGGGGGAGGTGTCGAAGGTATGCGGACTTATCATCCCGCAGGGCAAGCCGGCTGAAGATACCCGCGACTTTGCAGTGGCGTTGTACGCCCAGCACCCGGTACCAGGCATTGAAGTTTTCCACATCTTCGAACGACATGGCCTCCAGATAACGTTTTCGCATCGTGTTAACCAGTTTGGGATTTAGATCGCGCCGTGCATCTTCCAGCAGTGAGACCACGTCATAGGCTATTGGTCCGATCCGCGCATCCTGAAAATCCAACAGGCCAATTTGCCGGCCGGGTGATTCTCCTGAAACCCGCATCAGGTTGTCTACATGGAAATCGCGCAGCACCAGGGTGGTAACCGGGGGCGGTAATGCCTCGAATATGCCATTCCAGGCCTGTTGGTAGCGCTGTCGATCAGTTTGGGCCAGTCTGGCACTTGTCACCAACGGGACATACCAGTCCGCCAACAGCAGCGCTTCGTCCATGAAAGCGCCAAGGTCATAAGCAGGCAAGGCGAGGTCCGTGGCTCTAGCCTGTTGGTGCAGTGTGGCGAGCACATTAATTGCATAACGGTAGAGAATCTGCTCATCCTCGCCGGCATCCAGCAGCGCAGTAAAGGTGTCGTTGCCGAAATCCTCTATCAGGGCAAAGCCGTTAATGTTATCGACCTTGCCGATCTGTGGTGGGCGCAGCCCCAATGTCGTCAGGTGCCTGGCTATGCGTACAAAGGCATCGACATTTTCATAATCCGGCGGTGCGTCCATCAGCAGCCATTGCCCGACAGGATCTGTCAGGCGGAAATAGCGGCGAAAAGAGGCGTCCGGGCACAACGGCTGCAAGTCAGCATCAGCGAGACCGGCCTGGGACAGGAATGTCCGGCGCAGGGCGTCTCTGGTTGGGGAGTTAGTCAGCAAGGCTGGGGATAAAAGCGAAGTGGTGTTTTGTCGGTATTGTCTTAGAAGATACCATGCAGGTGCCACTGGCCGCTGTTCAGGTCACGGAAAATCCAGGCTTTTATAGCACCTGTTATGTCCTGGTAGTAGTCACGGCGCACCGGGTGGTCATCCCACCAGCCGCTGCAGATACGCTCCCGGTGGCTCAGTCGCTGCAGCAACTCCTGGTTGGCCTGGATAGAGCGAGGGTTTTCAAGTAGCCACAAGGGTCGTTGTGCACCGCCAGGCAGGAGTCCAGTTTCACCCGGTGCGCAATGGCGCCAGGCTTTTTCCGGTCTATGGTCAGCCTGTATGCAAATACCGCGTACGGCTGTCGGTCCCAACCGGCTCTGCAGGCGCTCTACCAGCGCGCTGCCATCGTTGGCATCGCTTTGCATTTTCTGAAAAAGACCATCGCTGATTTGTGTTGCCCGGGTAAAGTGGCGCACCTGTAATGTGAGCTTTGTTATAGGGTCAGTAGTTTGCACAGTTTCGAATGCTAACTGTGAAAGAGACAGTAAATGCTGAGCATCTTGGCAAGGTTGAGTGAGTTGTACCGGGATTTTCATCAGCGGGCCCTTGGCACCGGTCAGACACCAGTGAAGGTGTTCGACCAGAATGTGGTGCCGGCATAGATAACTTTCCAGGCGCGTCAGCAGGCGTTCGATAAAGGGAAGCAAAAACGGGGTTGCAACGCCTTCTGCTGGTAATGCAGCGCTCTGTGTAAATTCTGGCGGGAGTGTAAAAAAGTCTTGTGGGTCCGGGGTTTGACCCAACAGCTTATCCAGGCGATTCACTATGTCCGGCCCCAGGCGCCGTGCCAGGCCATTGCGTGGCAGGCGCATCAGGTCGCCTATAGTTCTGATGCCCAGCTGCGCCAGCAGCCGGTGCTGTTTTGGCTGTGCTGCCAGCATCTTCGCTGGCAGAGTGCGCACTGCGGCATTCAGCTTGCTTTGACTGGTAACGCAAATTGATTTTCCCGTATAAGCACACAGCAGTGCACTGGCCGGTGTCGGCATCAGAGCGATACAAGGCAGTAGTGCTTTATCGGTAATCCAGGAACGAATCTGCCCCAGCAATAATTGGGTGCCACCATAAAGTCGCAAACTGCCGGCGATATCCAGCAACAGGCTATCTTCAAGCAGGGCAATGGCGGGGGTCCAGTGTGTTGCCTCGATTGCAAATTGTGTTAGCTGTATCTTCTCTGCCGCGGTATCCCGGACGACTGCCTTGAGTGCAGGCGCCAGGGTTCGGGCCACGGCCACTGTCATGCCGGGGCGTACACCGTTTTTCTCTGCCTGCTGGTTTGGGGTAACTATTTGTTGCGTCTGGCCCTGTTGTTCATAAACTGCAATTGTCTGGTTGTCGTTGCCATGCCCAAGCGATTCCAGCGGCAGGTAGGGCAGGTATATAGCGAGCCACAGGTGATCAGGGCGAGAAGCTGGTTCGACAGGAGCGTGAACCGGTAGTAGGTTGCGTACCAGGGATGGGCCGCTATCGGGGAATTTCCAGCCAGAAGTGCCTTTTTGCTGATACGTCTTCATAGTTAGATCGATGCGGCCGATACGGTGGGTGCCGTCCGGCGGTGTACCAGCAATCCTTGGTGCAATGGTCCGCCACGACACTTAATAATGTCAATGTAAATGCCGTTCGCGGTCTGTCGGCAGTACAGGCGTAAAGCCGCCATGCTGTGAGAGTCTGCGCCATGGCGATTCTGAAAGCAGATGCCCAGTGCCTGCCCATGCTCGGCTGCAAGTTGTAATCGACGTGTGGCTGTGCGTTGTAGCTTGCCCGACCAGCAGAGCACAGCACTGCAGGCTCGGGAGCGTAACGATTGCTCTGCTGACCACACTGCATCTGTGCGATCGGCAGTACGGATGAGCAGTATTTTTGACAGGTCCAAGCCGCTCTGGTGCAGGCCGGGTGCGTAAGGAATCGCCGGTGGCGTGATCCAGGCCTGCCAGGGTCTTTGCGGCGCCAGTGTGGCCAGGGCCGGTAATAGCAGCCACAAGGGGCTACACACGACATCCTCTACCAGGATCTCAGTCAGCACCCCCAGCGGCCAGCCGCCATCCGGTAGATGTTGATCCAGCACGGCAAAACCGGTTGCGATGGCACACCCTGACACAGGTATTTTCGAGCCGCGCCAGATATCCCGCCGCCCCAGGCAGGATTCCAGACTCACGGCAGCGTATCGTTGCGTATGATGCCTACCCCGATTCCCTCGATCACCAGAGACTGATGCCTCAGGTCAATTCGTACAGCGGTGAAGTCAGGATTTTTCGGCAGCAGGGTAACCACGTTGCCGCGACGGCGAAACTGCTTAACGGTGACCTCGTCGTCCAGTCGGGCAACGACGATCTGGCCATTGATGGCTTCTTGGCTGCGGTGTACTGCCAGCAGGTCGCGGTTGAGAATGCCGGCATCACGCATACTCATACCGCGTACCCGTAGCAGGTAATCGGCCTTGGGACTGAACAACCTGGGTGGCAGGGGATAGTAGTCTTCAATATGCTCAGTTGCCAGGATTGGATTGCCAGCGGCGACTTCGCCGATCACTGGCACCCCGGACGGCGCCAGTACCCGGATGCCGCGTGAAGCACCCGGCCGCAACTCGATAGCACCCTTGCGGGCCAGCGCCCGTAGGTGTTCTTCGGCTGCGTTGGCCGAGCGAAAACCCAGTTGTTTCGCAATCTCGGCCCGGGTAGGGGGCATGCCCGTGGCATCGACAAATGCCTGTATGCATTCGAGCACCTGCAATTGTCGGGCAGTAAGTGGTCGGTTCATGGCAACACGTGGTCTGGAAAGTTATTTCTCATATACTGTAATTATATACAGGTATTTTTTGAAATTGTCTAGCCTTATCCTGAGTGGTTTCCCGGTCAGACTGTGGTCTTTGCGGGGGGTTAAACCTCGATGTCGTGGGTGTTTACCCGAAATCGGCTTTCTTGCCCCATGTTTTCGGCCATTTTGGATTTACATACTGATCCGATAAACTCAGCTGCTCCTCCTTTGTAATTTTAATTGTGTTGAATAAGATCCTCACTGTGGTTCACCAGCAGGCCTCGACCCCGGGCCTACTTGGCAAAGCGCTAATGGCGCGTGGCTTTGATCTCGATCGGTGTTGTCCGTGCGTTGGGGACCCCTTGCCTCAGGATCTTGCTGACTATGATGCGGTAGTTGTGTTCGGTGGGCCACAAAGTGCGACAGATGATGGCGATCCGGGAATTCGGGCCGAGTTAGACTGGCTGGAGTCTGTGGTTATTCCCAGCGATGTCCCGACCCTGGGAATATGCCTTGGCGCTCAGGAACTCGCCCGGGTTCTTGGAGCAAAAGTTGGCCCTCGTGACGATGGATTAGTCGAAATAGGATATTGGGAAGTGTCCCCGACCAAAGATGGAAAACCATTTCTTTTAAGGCCAACCGTGTTTTACCAGTGGCATTCAGAGACTTTCGAGATACCCCCGAATGCAGTTCACCTTGCGAGAAATGACGCCTTTAACGGGCAAGCATTCTCTTTTGGTGATCATGTATTTGGCATTGAGTTTCATCCCGAAATCACTCGGGAAATGATCGATCGCTGGTGCACCTCTGAACGAGGCGAGCCGAAACTAACCTTGCCCGGCGCCCAATCGCATATCGAGCAGCTGGCGCACCATGGCCGTTATGCACGCGATGCGCGCCAATGGCTGGATCACTTCCTCGATCGGTGCTTTCTGGTGGCCAAGCCAGGGGCGGCAGATTCGCCTGCATTAAGCGCCTGAGGGTTCAGCGTCTGGAGTTGGCCACCCCGTCCGCGTGTCGCGTGTTCAGGCGAACAGTCTGAGAGTGAGTGGAGGCAGTGGTCAGACCGCTTTTTCCAGCACTAAGATTACGATAGCGATGCTCAATAGCACTACCCCGGTAATTTCGATTCGGCTGACTTTTTCTCGAAATACCAGCACCGAAACCAGGAAGGTAAAGATCAGTTCGATCTGGCCCAACGCACGAACGTAAGCCGCGTGGGTTAGTGTAAAGGCTGCGAACCAGCAGATGGAGGCAGCCCATCCGGCGAAGCCCACACCAATACAGATTGGCCAGTGCGCTAGTGCCAGGGTGATCTGTCCGCGCTGAAAGAGGCGTAGCCAAATCAGTAGTGCCAGGCTCTGTATTGTGATTGCGATAGCCAGGGTGTAAGCGGAACGAATCAGAAAACCGCCTTCCTCCAGGGAAAGCACGGCACCGCGAAACAAGACCGAAGATAATCCAAGCATGAGGCCGCAGGCGAGGCCGACCAGAGTGATTTTTTGACCGACGCTGGCGAGCAGTTTAGAAAAAGAAATC
>JBBWVW010000180.1:0-7032 GCA_050256425.1 Arenicellales bacterium
AATGGTAACGCCTCGTGGCTTGCCTGTTGCAGGATCGGTCCACCGAGGGGGGGATAATAGCAGTCCAAAAAAGGCGCGTGGAAACCTAAGATTGTTAGGAGGGCAAGGGGTAGTGGCATCTGCCGTCAGGTCCGATACTCGATCACGCTTACACCAGATGAGTTCTGCTACTACAGTCACGGCGCGAATTGCAGAAAGTTCGCTGGTCGATCGCCTGTTGCAGGCGGTGCCAGCGCCGGTACTGAGGTGCAACACCCTGTCGATCGCAGATCGCCGACAGAGAAAGGATCGGTAGTGGCTCCAGATCGCTTGCCCGGCCCCAGTGATAAAGTAGTGCAGATCAGCGAGGCCCAAGACCCAGCCATTGTCCAGCAGTTGTCGGGGCCGCTCAATCACAGCCTGCTCGTGGTCTCGCCTCGCGTACCACATGCAGTCGTCGATTTTTCTCCAGGGCGGTATGGTTGGGGCAGTTGCCTGATGCGTTATGATCGCGCGCCATGAGCTTGTTTTTGTCATCGATCAGCTGTGGTTCATCTTTTCAGCAGGCACATCAAGCCGGTGCAATTTTATTCTTATGCTTGCTGGTGGGTTGCGCAAGCTCATCGAGTAGCGGTATTGAGCTTTTGGTTTCGCGAGGTGATGGCACCGGCAGTTATACCGGCACCTATATCGGCACCCTTTCTTTGACCTCTACGGCCGATGTGGTGGCGATTGGTTCGGCAACAGATCAGCGTATCGAACCCGCCTCGATTGAAGTGACCGCCGACGGGCTGGCATTTCTCGAAGTGCGTGGCGTACGGATTTCCGGTGTGGTCGATAACGCCGGCAACTGGGGCCTGCAGGCATCGATTAACGATCTGCGTTCCCTGATCAGTGATACCAACATCAATCGGCTGCACGATGCCGGTTGCCCGCTTGGGGCTAAGGCGGCGCGCATACAGGGAGTGATCAGCCCACCCAATCTCAGTGCTGATGTCAACGGGCAGCTGAAGTGCAAGCGCGCTCAAATCACCGTCGCCACCCTGGTCACCGCCGGTACTCTGACCGCATCCTCGCAATAAACATATGGAGAGTTTGTTTGTCGGTTGCGGCTATGTCGGCCGGCAGGTCGCCCACCGCGAACGTGACGACGGCGGCTCGGTAGGCGCGGTGGTGCGCACTCCGGCCAGTGCCGCGGTACTGGGTGCCGAAGGCATTGCAGCGGTCAGTGTAGACCTTGACACGCAAGCAACGTTTTCGGTGCCGGTGACTGACAGGGTGCTGTACTGGTTCGCACCGCCCCCGCCTGATGGCAGCCAGGATCTGCGCCTGCGAAATCTGACGCGACGTCTTTTTACAGATGGCCAGGCGCCGTCGCGGGTAGTGTTGATCAGTACCACCGGGGTATACGGTGATTGCCAAGGGGGATGGGTAACTGAGGAGCGAGCGCTGGCGCCGCGAACGGATCGTGCACGGCGACGTGTGGATGCCGAGATAGTCATGCGCAAATGGTGTGATGCCCTGGGGGTAGCGCTGGTGGCGCTTCGGGTACCGGGCATTTACGGTCCGGGTAAATTGCCGCTGAAGCGGTTACGGGCCAGGCAACCGGTGCTCGCGCCGGCGCTTTGCCCCTGGAGCAACCGGGTACACGTCGAAGATCTGGTCAGCGCCTGTCTCGTGGCAGCGCGGATCGGTGAACCACGTCCGGTCTATAACATCAGTGACGGGCATCCCTCAACTATGACTGACTTTTTCTTTCAGGTTGCCGATGCAGTTGACCTTCCCCGCCCGCCAGTCATCGATGCTGAGAAGGCGCGCTCGCAGTTAAGTCCCGAGATGCGCTCCTACCTGGCTGAGTCCAAGCGCATAGATAACACCCTGATGCGCGAACACCTGGGAGCCGTGATCCGTTACCCGGGACTCGCCACGGGCCTGGCACAAATCGTACCCGGGTGAGCCAGCGCCGGTTGTGCCAGAAAAGGCGGAACAGCTGTCACTACCGTCATGCGTAAATGAAGTGTCCAGCCAAAGCGTGTTCGCGGGTCACTGTGGTCTGTTGCCAGGTTCCAGCAAGGGGTCCATCAGTCGGCGCCACCATGGGGGAATCAGCGCCGGCCAGAACAGGGCGTAGTAGCCCGCAGGGAGTGTTGGTGCATCGGGGCAAGGTTGCAGCGCCCAGAAATGTCGCCCCGGGTGCAGGTGGTGTGCGGGATGGCGAGTTAATTCCAGCAGTGTCCAGCGTGACCAGCGTGCCTCTGTCTGCCAGGAATGCTGTGCTGTCACCGGAGCGCCTCGCTCGCGGCGCAACCCGTAATGCCGGATGTAGTTGACGTATTCCAGTATGAAGATGCCGATCAGCGCCTGGCCGACAAAAACCAAAGCGACGCTGCCCGACAGTCCCTGCCATATGCCGATGACCAGGATACTCTGGAGCAGTAAGCCGCGCAGCACCGGGTTGAAACGTTGCTGCGACCCGCTGCGCCTGGCGAGTGCCCAGGCGCTCTTAAACTGGGCAGGGAGGGTGTACGCCAGTTGTTGCCAGAAGTTGCGTTCCCGCGGCGCGCTTGCCGGGTCGATGTCGGTAGCAACCGCCGGGTGATGATGGCGATTGTGCTCAATCGTGAAATGTAGATAAAGCGTCAGCAGCAGATTCCAGCGTCCGAGCCAGTGATTGATCGATCGTGCAGAGCTGTGGCCCAGTTCATGCGCCACGATGATGCCGCTGGAGCCACTGTTGATCCCGGCACTGAGCATGGCGACCCAGGTGGCGGCGGTGTTGCCATCGGCTGCGGCACGCCAGCACAGCGCCACAATCACGCTGGTGTGCAACAGTACGTGTAGATAAAGCAGCAGCCAAAGGCCCTGTCCATCGCTCCGCACTGCCCGTGCTGGCGCGGGTCGGGCCAGGGCGAGATCCACAAGCGGGTAGAGCACCAGCACTAAGATCGCGCCCGCCGCCGGTTGACCTGCAACGATGCCCGTCAGGGTAACCAGTGGGGCGATCAGTCCCAGCAGGTGCCATGCCCCAGATTCGGGGGTGGCCGCCGGCCCCAGGGAAGCAGTTGTCGGCGCTGGGGTATTGCTCATTGCGTTTGAGCCAGACTCAGCGTTCGTAGGACTCCCGTCGTGCAGCATCGGACAGTACGATCAGGTACTGCAGCGGGTCAGGCAGAATCATCTCACGTGCACCGGCCAGGGATTCACAACCGGTATAACTGACCGCCGAGCGCAGATGGCCGCGAATTCGGTGGAGGATATCGACCACGCCACCGCGGTAGGGCACCTGAATTTCCTGACCCTCCGGCGGTGTCGCCAGTGCCGCATCCACGGCTTCAGCGTCGTCGCCGTCGTAGAGCGATTCCATCACGGCTTCAGGGGAGGTCATGCCGCGGTATATCTTCTTCTTGCTGTGGGTCGCAGGATCCTCGATCACCCGTCCTGGCGCTTCATCGGTACCTGACAGCGCGCTTCCGAGCATCACGGTGTCAGCACCGCAGGCAAGTGCCAGGAAGATATCCTTGTCGTGGCATACACCGCCATCTGCCATGATGGTGATCTCGCCACCCACCGCGCACCAGGCCTCACGAATGGCCTGTAGTTGCGGCACTCCGGCTGCGGTCTCAAGGCGTGTCCGGCAGCCCCGACCCGGGCCAACCCCCACTTTGATCGCATCGGCCCCCAGATCGCGCATGAATTGGGCACCCGCACCCGTGGCCACGTTGCCGCAGACCAGCGGTATTTTGGGAAACTGCGCGCGCAGGCGCTCGATCCCGTTTTGCATGACCTGCGAGTGGCCGTGAGCAATATCCACAAAAAGGCAGTCGGCACCGGCTTCGAGGAGTGCCTGGGCGCGCTCTATAAAATCCCCGGAACAGCCAACAGCCGCTCCCGCGAGTAGCCGGCCCTTGGCGTCTTTGCTGGCAAACGGACGCTCGCGTAAAAAGCGCACGTCCTTGCGCGTGATGAGCCCATGGATACGTTGCTCATCGTCGATCAGCGGCAGTCGCTCAATGCGGCCATCAAACATGATGCGTTCCGCTTCTTCGGTTGCCACTTGTGGTCCTGCGGTCTTTAACTGTGCCAGTGGCGTCATGAAGCGGTCGACAATCTCGTTGTCCTGCGAGCGGTCCCACGGAATGTCTCGGCGGGTCAGTACACCAGCGAGAATCGCGCTACCTGGCGAACTTTCAATCAGGATGCCGTTGATCTTGTACTTGCGCGCGAATGCGCGGGCCTCACCGATCGTAGAGCCGGCGGGCAGTGTACGGGGGTGTTCAATCACGGCGCTGTGGCTGCGTTTGACCCGTGCCACGGTATCACTTTGGCGCTCAATGCTTTGTCCGCGGTGAACAACGCCTAATCCGCCTTCAAGTGCCATGGTCTGTGCCATGTCACCGCCGGTGACGCTATCCATATTGGAAGAGATAATGGGCAATTCCAGTGCAATGGCGCGGGTCAGGCTCGAACTCAGCGGTACGGCTGCGCGGCTGGCAGTAACACCCTTTTGCGGGCGAAACAGAAAGTCGTCAAAGGTTTTGCCGATCCAGATGGGATCGAGAGACTGCTTATTCATGGCGTGGATTGGGCTAGTGACGGTCGCTAATGACCGCTACGGGAGAAGGGGTAACGCGGATCATAAGACCCACCCCTTTGCGACTCAAGCGCACAAGCCGTCACCGTGGCCCAAAACCCGGCTTCCCCGGGGCTCGACGCAGGTATCAGGCAGCCGCAGGGTGCCAGCCGGCATCAGCCCATAACTGGCCGCTGACCGCAGAATTTCGGATCATGAAGCAAATCGCGTCGGCGATTTCCTCAGGCCGGATGAGCCGGCCGAGTTGGGTATCTGGGAGGATATGCTGCTCAACATAGCCTTCGGGCATACCCTGAAGCATCGGCGTGTCGACAAAGCCTGGATGGATGACCCCGGTGCGTACCCCGTGGAACATCGCCTCTTTCATTAGCGTTGAGGCCGCGCCTTCAAGGCCTGCCTTGGTGCTGGCGTAGGAGACCTGGCCGCGGTTGCCCCGCGAGGAGACCGACCCTATAAAGATAATGGTGCCTTGGATTTTCTCCTCGGCCAGCCATTTTTTCAGGCCGCGCTTACGCCGGTCGACCGCGATCCGGGCGATCATTTCCATGGCCCAGTAAACCGGGTGAATCAGATTTACTTCGAGGACCTGGCGAAAGACCTCCGCCGGGTAGATATCAGCCTGCCCGCTGTCGCGATCAATTTTGACCGCCATGCGGTCGCGAAAAATGCCGGCAGCGGGAACCACGATTTGAACAATGCCATGCCGACGTGCAGTCTCATCAAAGATCCGGACACGAAAATCCTCATCGGTGACGTCCCCGGCGAATGGCAAAGCAACTTCGCTGCCCGCCGCGCTGTTGATCTCACCTGCGAGATCGCGCAGTGGCCCCTCGTTAAGGTCTACCAGGGCGATACCCTTGACACGCTGCGCCACGAGTTCCAGTGCTGTGGCACGGCCTATGCCGCTGGCGGCACCGGTAACGACGCTGACTTTGTCCGTGATCTGCATAAATCGCCTCCCGGCGTGGCCCGGGTGCCTGTGGATGGCTATTCGGCCTGAACCACCTTCACCTCATTTTCGTTAGCGGGAATGGTGCACTGCACAAATAACGTTGTCAACTAGGACATTTACATAGAGATAAAAAATATCTGTAAATGAAGTGCTTTGTCTTTATGTAGTGTGCCCGGATCACACTAGATTGCGCGCCGCAACAAGGTTGCCCTACGGTAGGAATAGCATTACAGGGCGACCCGTACCGCCAGCGCAATCAGAATCAGGCCAAAAAGACGGTCCAGCGCCCGAGCCCGGGCGCGCAGGCGGTCAAGGATTGCCGAGTGTGACAGTGCCAATGCAACAAGCGCATACCAGAGCGCATCGATGACCCCAGCGGTCAGCGCCATGATCACTTTCTCACCCATTCCGGCCTCGGGTCGGACAAACTGGCTGAAAAGGGCAAGAAAGAAAAGTGCAATCTTTGGATTAGTGATGGCGATGGCGAAGCCATCCCGGACTGGGGTAGCGCGGGCGGCGGCGACAACCGTGTGCAACGCCTCGGTGGTGCTCGCTGTGCTGCGCAGGCTGCGGATTCCAAGGTACACCAGCAAGATCGCCCCGCCGTAGCGCATGCCGTCGAAAAGAGCGGGTTGCTGGGTGATCAGCAGGCCAATCCCGCCCGCCGTCAGCAGAGCCCAGATGATGATCCCAACGCCATGGCTTAGCGCGGTCACAACGCCCTGAGCGCGCCCGCCTGCCAAAGTGTTCTGTACTACCACTGCCAGGCTGGGCCCGGGGGACATCGCGCCGAGAATGCAGATGGCCGACATCGATAGCCAGAGTGACAGGGGCATGGGTATAAGCCAGCAGTAACCAGCCCCTAGAATATCCTTTCAACTGAAAAGGTTCTATGGCTTGGGGAGAGTTGATGCCGACTGGTATTCTCGATTTGTATGTGCGCCGCAATTGTCACCTGTGCGAGGATATGCACGCACAGCTCGTGGCACTGCAAGATGAATACCGTTTTTCTTTCAAGGTGCATGATGTCGATCAGAGCCCGGACTGGGCCCACGCCTACGGTGACAAGGTTCCCCTGCTGATGGCCGCTGATGCCGAGGTCTGTCGGTATTTTCTGGATTTGAAGGCTTTTAAGGCCTATGTCGGGGCTGACACCACCGCTTGAGCTTTCGCTGGCAGTGCTTGGGTCCCCCTCATCCCGTCACGGATGCGGCACAGTTGAGGTCTGGCCTGTTTTGGTCGGTAGCGCTGGCTCGACCCTTGCTAAGCTTTTCGTGTACCTTTGTCGTTGCATCGAAATCCGTTTTCCAATCGCCCAGACCAGCAACACACGAGAGTCGCCGCATTACAATCGAGTACCGCAGGAATGACAATTTTCCATAGGAAAAATCGAGGAGCAGCCCCATAGCAGTCCTGTGGAGTCATCGACAAAACGGCCACTTGTATCAGGTGCGCGGTGCCGGCGCCAGCCGGCGCCTGTATACCGATGGCATCTTGCATAGCCAGTTCA
>JBBWVW010000181.1:0-2295 GCA_050256425.1 Arenicellales bacterium
GGATATATATTACTCCCACTTCGATCGATTTTTGGCATCAGCAAACACAAGGGCCAAAGCCAACTAAGATGTGAATTTCGGACACCTCTTAGTCAGAACTTGGGCAACATTCTCAGATTTTACTAACAACCCACTTCTCAAACAGCCGTAGGTCATTGTTTTAACTGACGCGTCCTTAGTCCAACTGGATAGAGTTCCCGTCATCAAGCCAGGCACTCAGGAGTTTGAATCTGTCCGGGCGCGCCATTAATTCAAACCCCTGAAGTGCTTTTGAACAGGCAATTCAGGATTGAAGATTCGATTTTCCATGTAAACCACCTTTTAAAGCAGTACCCACTATGGTGAGCATGGAGAAATAGAGAACAAATGAGATGGCCCGGATGTTATCCGTCGGATAGGTAGGTTATCCTTAAGTTTACCGATCATACTGAATCTGAATAATGAGGAGAGAGCGATGACCGATCAAAAAGTCGACAATGGCGTGAATGTCGAAGCCCTGCTTGGCGCGCGGGAGGCATTCACTGGCGCACCCGAGGCCGCTAAATTTACCTGGCGCGCCAAATGTAACTGGGTGCATGGTACCTACAGCCAAACTACGGTTGAGGGATATTTCGGTCTTGGAGAAGAACACCAGCATAAGACCACATTCAGCTTCGACGCGGATCATCCCGAAGTCTTTGCCTCAGAAGACAGAGGAGCGACGCCTGTCGAGATCGTACTCGCCGGGCTTGCCAGCTGCCTTACTGCCGGTATCGCAGCTGTTGCGCAGCACCGGGAAATTCAACTGAACTCGGTATCGGCGACACTCGAAGGCGGAATGGATGTCCAGGGTATCCTGGGCATGGACAGTGATATCCGAAATGGTTTTGACGGTATCACGGTGACCTACAACATTGATGCCGATGCGTCCAAGGAAGACATCGAAGCCCTTGTGGCGCAGTCGCAAAAACGTTCTGCGGTCTACGACATCATCACCAATCCCACCAATGTCACAGTACAAGTCAGCTAAACTTATTAGTTAAAAAGCTGTGGCACAACAAGGTCCGGTGCAGATCGACACCGTAATCATCGGTGCCGGTCATGCCGGGCTGGCTATGAGCCGCTGCCTCAGTGATCGAGGCATCGATCACGTAGTGCTGGAGCGAGCGGATGTCGCTAATTCCTGGCGTACCGAACGCTGGGATTCACTGCGTCTGCTCACCCCCAACTGGCAAAGCAAGTTACCTGGATTTTCCTATCAGGGGAACGATCCCGACGGCTTTATGGCTGTCCCGGAAATTATCAACTTTGTAGAGCACTATGCCGATGTCATCTCAGCGCCAATCGACAACCAAACCACAGTAACATCTGTGCGTGGTGCGGGCGATGGCTATCAAGTCGATACTGATCGGGGCTCGTGGAGAAGCCGTACCGTCGTTATTGCAACCGGGGCGTGCAATATAGCCAACGTTCCAGCAATCTCAGCATCCGCACCCTCCACCATTGATATGGTTACGTCAATGGATTACCGAAATTCGGCCCAGTTAAGACAAGGTGGCGTACTGGTTGTCGGTGCTTCAGCCACGGGCATTCAACTTGCCGATGAAATCCATCGCTCCGGCAGACCAGTTACATTATCAGCGGGTGAACATGTTCGGATGCCTCGGGTTTACCGTGGACGAGACATTTTTTGGTGGATGGATGCAGCCGGAGTACTTGACGAACGCTACGATGAAGTTGATAACATTAACCGGGCGCGCAACGTGCCGTCCCCACAGCTGGTCGGCTCGCAAAATCGATCGACACTGGATTTGAATGCGCTTACTGGAGCCGGTGTCAATATCATTGGCCGCCTTGCGGGGATAAACGATGGCAAGGCGCAGTTCTCTGGTTCGCTGCGTAACAATTGCGCGCTGGCCGATCTCAAGATGAACAGATTGCTCAACACTATCGATGAGTGGGTGTCCGAAAACAGCCTCGATAATGAAGTGGAGCCCCCGCATCGTTTTGCGCCGACCGTCGTGGAGGACTCACCCCCACTGGGGCTTGATATCCGTAACGGACAAATTGAAACCATAGTTTGGGCGACTGGTTTTCACTCTGACTACTCATGGCTGGATGTGCCGGTGCTGGATCGGAAGGGGAAAATCCGCCACGATGGCGGAGTGGTGGACTCACCCGGCATGTACTTGATGGGCATGACATTTCTCCGCCGACGTAAGTCGAGCTTTATTCACGGCGCGGGCGACGACGCCAGTGATCTCAGTGATCACCTAGCGGCATACCTGGCAAACGGTGCTTCCCTGCCCAAGTCCT